>JAYTZB010000455.1:0-12435 GCA_043742085.1 Polyangiaceae bacterium | reverse complement strand
CAGTGGGCGATCATCCGGCCGCTCTGCGCGCAGGAAGTCGGCAGCGAGAAGACCGCCGACCGCATCGGCCTCGACACGTGCATCCATCTCGTCCTCGATTCCTCGAGCGCAAAGGACCGCGAAGCCACGTACGAAGCGATGCGCCAGGTCGGTGAGGTCCGCGGTGGGCTGCGCGCCGACGTCGATCCGAGCCTCCAGGGCAGCCCGGTGGTGAAGATGTTCTTCGCGCTCACCGCCGAGCGAAAGCTCTTCGAGAGCGAGCTCGCGCAGTCGCTCGGACCCGAGGAGGCCCATCGCGTCACCTTCGCCGACGGCATGTGCATGCACACGAGCAGCTTCGGCGGACCGGGCCCGCGCCAGGATCCGAAGACGAAGTGAGCGCGCGCGGCGACCCGCGGCTCGACTACGGGATCTCGAGGTCGCCGTCGCCGCGCAGATCGAGGTGCTCGATCGTGTAGAGGTAGAGCACGCGCACCGGTGACGTACCGCTCGCAGGAATCACCGCCAGCTCGCGGTACTTGAACGCCGGGAAGCGATCGGCGCCCAGCTCGACGCCGAGCCACTCGCCCTGCGTCGTCAGGTAACGGCCGGCGTTGGCGAGGAGCTCGTCGCGCAGCGCGCGCAGGTCGTCGCCGAGCACGATTGCGCTCATGCGTGTAGTGTACACCAAAACCGTGCCGCTCCCGTCCGGAATGACCGTCACGTCGAGCTGCCGGTAGTCCCCGTTCGGCATCCGGTAGAGGCTGCCGCGGCCGACCGCCTGGACCTCGGCGAGCTGCGCGTCGGTGAGGGTCAACGTGCCGTCTCCCGAGCCGTCGTCGGCGAGCGGCCAGTCGCCGGCGACCTCGAACGGCACGCCGAGCGAGACCGTACCCGCCTCCGCGGCACGCCACTTCGCCTCGGACTGCACGGCGAGCCCGGCGAGATCCGCCTCGACGCGTGCGTACGCGACGGTCTTGCACTCCGACTTGGAGTCGCCGGCGGGATGGGAGCATCCGCTTCCCGCGCCCACCTCGATCACGTCGAGGAACGAATCGGCGGCGCTCGGGTGCTCGCTCGGTCCGTAGAAGCCTGCGAGGTCGGCGTGGCCCAGGGCCGCGACATCGGCACGGAGCCGCGCCAGCGACGAAGCGGAGACCTTCGCGACGACCAGCCCTCGCGGCGGCGTCGTGTCGAAGGTCAGGTTTCGGAGGACCGCGTTGCGGCGGAGCGTCCCGTCCTCGTAGACGGCGAGCTTCGGCGTGTTCGACTGCTGCGAGGGGACAGGCACGGTGCTCACCTGGCCCCAGACGATGGCCTGCTCGTGCGGCGGCTCGTCGAGCGTGTGTCGCGTGAGGAACGCGCACGTCATTCCGTCGTGGACCGTGCACAGCGGCTCGACGGCGGGCCGGGGTCGGCTCGTCGGGCCGGGGCCGTCTCCGGTCGCGCCGTTGCCGGTCACCTGCCCGGAGCACGCAGCGACCGCAAGCGCGGCAAGCGAGGCAAGCGACGCGAAGAGCGACCAGGGGAGCAAGCGAGCGAAGGAAGCGCGCATCGAGAGGCGCGCGCTGCAACGTGCGTGCCCTTCGGGCGCATGCAGCATAACCCTTGTTTACCGAGCGATTCGTGGTGCTCGCGTCGTCAGCGGCGAGCGCACGCCATGACACGCATGCCTCGGCATGAACGCGGGATCACGCCTCCGCGCGCGCGTGCCGGCGACGCTTGCCGCCGAGCCAGGCGAGCGCGGCGACGAGCGCCATCGCACCGTGGTCGCTTCCTCTGCCCGGCATCGACGACGCGGCAGCGCATCCAGGGACCGGGCGGCCGAATCCGGTGTCCGTCCCCCTCGGCAGGGGCTCCGCTGCATCGGGAGGCTCGAGCGGTCTGCCCGCGTCACCGCCGGCGTCCGGCTTCGGCGCGAGCGCATCGGGCAGCGTGTCGACGCCGCCGTCGGGCACGTTCCCCGTGGCCGCGAGCGCCGCGTCGATGACCGCGAGGTGCGCGGCGAGCGTGGTGAGCGTCCCGGGCCCGTACGTCGCGTCATTGTAGCCGCGTGAGATCACAGCCGCGATACGACCCGCCGAGTCGAACGCCGGCCCGCCGCTGTCGCCGGTCATCGTGATGCCTTGCACGACGACCTCGCCCGCGGCGGCGGCCACCATGGCGTCGGCGCTCATCGCGTCGCCGAAGGGCTTGAACGTGACCACGACGGGCCCGAGCGCGAGCACGCTCGTGTCACCGCGCATGCGCTCGGTGGCGTTGATGGTCGCCGCGGGGTTGGTCCACCCGAAGCCCATCGCGACGAGCACGTCGTTCACCGCGAGCGGCGTGCGCCGGATCTCGGAGGGCGTGATGCCGGCGACCTTGCGATCGAGGCCGATGAGCGCGAGGTCGTGCGCGCAGGTGGTCGTGGAGTTGTCGTCGTAGACGGTCGTTCCCCGCGCGAGGATCGTTCCGCCAGGCTTGTCCGAGAGGACCATCGGCGCGGCAGGGAAGTCGCCCGCGTAGTCGGGGAGCGACTGCGCGCCGTTGGTGGTTCCGTCACCCTGGCAGAGCGTCGAGGTCGCGGGGCTCGCGCGCATGCCGACGCAATGACGTGCCGTGATGACGAGGTTCGGCGCGATCAGCGTCGCCGTGCAGCGAAAGCCGGCAGCGGTGTCGTCCTGGAGCAGCAGCACGTCGGGCCGCGTGGTGTCGACCGTTCCATTGACGATGGCCTGCGCCGTGGAGCGCACGCCTCCAGCTCCGCGCGCCTCGACGGCGTTCGTGTCCGAGCACGCTGCGAGCGCCGCGAAGCTCGCGAGCGGCAGCAGCAACAGCGGAACGAGCGGCCTCTGCATCGCCATCGCCATCGCCTTGCCGCTCATTTCATGACGAGCTTGAGGACGAGCGCCGCGAGCACCGCGCCCACCACGAGGAACGCGAGCGCGATCCCGATGAGCAGCCCGATGGGCGGCTTCGCCCCTCGCTGCGCCTGTCGCGGGAGCGGGCTCGAACGCGCGGGCGCCGGGATCGCCCCCGCGGGCGGCAGCGCGATCGCCTGCTGCGCGAGCGGCGTGGGCATGTTGCCCTGCGACGGCAGCGCCGGTCGCGCCGCACCGTCTTGAAAGGGCGGCACTTCGGTGGCGCCGGCGAGCACGGCCTGGAGCGCATGCGCGAACTCCGCCGCCGACTGGTAGCGATCGTCCGACTTCTTCTCGAGCGCCTTCGAGAGCACCGTCCAGAGCAGCGGCGGGAAGGTCTTGCCCGGCACGCGCTCGTTGATGGGCTTCGGCTTGGTGGTGACGTGGAGCTGGATGAACTCCATCGGGTTCTTCGCGTCGAACGGGAGCTTCCCGGTGAGCACCTCGTAGAGGATGACCGCGAGCGAGTAGATGTCGCTGCCCGGCGTGAGGCTTTTGCCCTGCGCCTGCTCGGGGCTCATGAACTCCGGCGTTCCGAAGACCATGCCCTCCTGCGTGAGGATGATCGAGCCGGGGCGCATCTCGCGCTCGGTGACCTTGGCGAGCCCGAAGTCGAGGACCTTGGCGAAGTCCTTCATGCCGCCCTGCGACGTCACGAAGATGTTCTCGGGCTTCAGGTCGCGATGGATGATGCCGGCGCGATGCGCCTCGTCGAGCGCGTTGCACGCCTGGATCAGGATCGGCAGCCCGCGCTCGATGGTCATCGGGCCCTCGGACCTGACCGTCTGGTTCAGGTTCTTGCCCTCGAGGTACTCCATCACGATGGAGAGCGAGCCGTCCTCCAGCTCGCCGTACAGGTAGACCTTCACCGTGTTGGGGTGGGTCAGGTGGCTCATCGCGCGCGCCTCGCGGCGGAATCGCGATACGAGGTCCTTGCGGCTGGCGAGCTTGGGGTGGAGGATCTTGATCGCCACCATCCGGTTCATCGCCGGCTGGAGGGCCTTGTAGACCGACCCCATCCCGCCCGAGCCGATCTTCTGCAGGATCTGGAACTGCCCGTTCAGCACGTCCCTGCCGATGAACGGATCCTGCTGC
The DNA here is from genome assembly GCA_043742085.1 of Polyangiaceae bacterium. Classification (GTDB taxonomy): domain Bacteria; phylum Myxococcota_A; class Polyangia; order Polyangiales; family Polyangiaceae; genus Labilithrix. Next base: position 8,458 of record JAYTZB010000455.1, on the reverse strand, counting down.
CGAGCCATCGGGCTACGGTGATATCACGAAACTCCGCGTGCCTGATCCGCTGCCCTTGCTCATCTCCGAAACGCTCAAAAACGCGCAGTTCGCGCATGGCTTTTCCACGCGCGAAGGCGGGGTGAGCGCGCCGCCGTTCGACAGCCTCGACTTTGCGATCCTGCGCGACCCGGAGGGCCTGCGCGAGAACCAGCGCCGGCTCGCCGCATCGGTGGGCTTCGATCCGGCCCGCCTGTACCAGTCGAAGCAGGTCCACGGCCGCGCGCTGCTGGTCGCGCAGGGAGATCCTCGGGCGATGCTCGGGCAGGAGGCGGACGTCCTCGTCGCCGAGCCGGGCTCTGGAGCGGCGGTCGCGGTGCGCGTCGCGGACTGCGTCCCGGTGCTGCTCGCCGATCCGCTCACCGGTCGCGTCGCCGCGGTCCATGCGGGCTGGCGCGGCGTCGTCGCCGATGTCCTCGGCACCGCGGTACGTCATCTCGGCAACAACCGCAGCGGCGGTCGCGAGAGCTCGTCGTCGTCGCGGGAAGCGGGCGGCTTCCTCGCCGCGATCGGCCCCTGCATCGGCCCGTGCTGCTTCGAGGTCGGCACCGACGTCGGCGAGTCCATCGCGCGCGCCACCACCGCGAAGGTCATCACCCGTCGCGAGGAAGCGCGCGGCAAGGTCTTCGTCGACCTGCGCAGCGCGGTCCGCACGCAGCTCCGAGCGCTGGGTCTCTCCGACAACGCCATCGAGGACGTCCCGCATCGCTCGCGCCCCGGCTGCACCCGCTGCGATGCGCAGCGCTTCTACTCGTACCGCCGCGACGGCGACGCGAGCGGCCGGCTCGTCGGCGTCATCGTTGCGCGCTGATCGCTGCTACGCTCGACCTGGCATGCTGCTCAACGCATCGTCGATCGGTCGCATCGCGATGGCATCCGGCGGTGCGGCGGCTGTCGCGGCGGCGACGCTCCTTGCCGCGAGCTGCTCGCTCACCACGTCGCTCGACGGGCTGACGAACGGCGGCAGCGACGCGGCGGTGACGCCGCTCGACGGACCGACGTCGCCGCTCGACGGCGCGGGCGGCAGCGACGCCGATGCGTTCGTGCCGCCCGACGCGAGCACGCCCGACGGCGGGAGCGTAACGGCCACCGCCTATCGCGCGGCGGTGCTCGCCGACTCGCCAGCCGGCTACTGGCGACTCGACGAGACCAACATCACGGTGTCGGCGAAGGACCTGTCCGGTCACGGCCGCGACGGTACGTACAGCGCCGGCGTGAGCTTCGGCGTGGCCGGCGCCATTGCGGGTGACACGGCGGCGCGCTTCGACGGTGTCATGTCTCTCGTCGACCTCGGACCTATTTTCCGCTTCGACGGCACCGTCAGCTACACGCTCGAAGCCTGGGTGCGACCGGAGGCCAGCGCGACATACGGCACCGTCTTGGGACGGAATGCGGACCCGGACGGCTACTCGCTCTACGTCTCGCCGGTACCCGGTGAAGGGGCACTCCGCCAGGCCGTGGACGCGAGCGCCAGCGTCGCCGGAGCGGTGCTCGATGCGGTGTCGTTCAGTCATGTCGTCGTGACCTTCGACGGCGCGAAGCTGCGTCTCTACGCGAATGGCGCGCTCGCCGGCTCGACCGCCACGTCCGTAGCGACGAAGGGCACGGCGAAGTCTTTCTACATCGGCGCCGACGGAGACGGCACCTTCTTCAAGGGCACGATCGACGAGCCTGCCGTCTACGATCACGCTCTCACGCCCGAGCGAATTTTCGCGCACTACATGATCGGCAAAGGTCCGTGACTTGTCGACCGCGCGCGCCCTGATCGCTTGCCGCACCGCTCTGGCAGGGGCTTTGCACGTCGCCCCCGCATGAAGTGGGATGAAGGTCATCAGAGCCCGGACATGATCGACAAGCGTGGTCAGGGAGGCGGAGGCGGAGGTGGCCTCGGGCTCCTCGGCTTGATCCCTCTTGTCACGCGATTTCGCGGCGGTTGGGTGGTCGCCCTCCTCATCGTCGGTTTCGTGGTGTGGGGCGGGTTCAAGGGTCTCGGCGGCTCCACCAGCTCAGGCCCCACCGACACCACCACCACCGGCGCCCCCGTCGCGGGTCACAAGACCGACGACAAGAAAGCCCAGTTCGTGGCATTCGTGCTCGACGACACCCAGGGCATGTGGCGCCAGGAGTTCGCGAAGCAGGGCAAGACCTACCGCAACGCCAAGCTCGTGATGTTCACCGGCGCGACGCAGACCGCGTGCGGCGGCGGCCAGGCGGCGCAGGGTCCGTTCTACTGCCCCGCCGACGAGCGCGTGTACATCGACCTCTCGTTCTACAACGAGCTCGAGCAGCGCTTCGGCGCCAAGGGCGACTTCGCCCAGGCGTACGTCATCGCGCACGAGATCGGTCACCACGTGCAGAAGCAGCTCGGCATCAGCGACAAGGTCTCCAGCGCCCGCGGCAACCAGCGCGGCGAGGAGGGCAACAGCGTTCGCCTCGAGCTCCAGGCCGACTGCTTCGCCGGCATGTGGGCCAAGGCGAGCGACGACAAGAAGATCCTCGACCCCGGTGACATCGACGAGGCCCTCACGGCCGCGGCGGCCATCGGCGACGACCGCATCCAGAAGCAGGCCGGCGGCCGCGTGAACCCGGAGTCCTGGACGCACGGCTCGTCCGCCCAGCGCTCGCGTTGGTTCAAGACCGGCTACCAGCGCGGCGATCTCGCGGCGTGTGACACGTTCGCTGCCTCGGCTCCGTGACCGCTCGATCCTGAGCTAGATCACGCAGCGTTGCTCCGTGGACGCAGCGCCGGACGCCGACCGCGGCGTGACGACGCAGGCCCGTGCGCGGGTACCATGCACGCGTTTTGTGCGGACTTCGAAGGCGCCGATCCCTTCGGCGCGTGGACCCAGAGGCTCGTTGATTTCGGGACGACCGGCGAGGTCTCCACGACCCGCGCTAGGTCGCCGTCGCACTCGTTCTTCGCGATGCTCCCGCCGCGCGCGGCGAGCACGCCCGACGTGGGCGCGGTGCTCGAGAAGCGTTTCCCCGGACCTTGGCGCCGGATCGTCGTCGAGCTCGACGTCTACGAAGAGCAGCCGGCGTGGAGCGCCGGCGACGTCAACGCTGCGCTCTTCTCCGTCGAGACGCAGTCGAGCCGCAACGGCCAGGCGTGGTTCCTGACCACCGGTCCGAACGATACGAACCTCAACGGGCGATCGTCACCCCTCGTCGGGTAGCGCGCGCGGGTCGGCGAGGATGGCACCCGTGAAGCGCGTGCGGAGGTAGAAGCCGCGCGGGATGGTGGCGATGGCCTCGCCCTCGGCGCCGAAGGCCACGGTTCGCACGCGACCGTGCGCGGCCTTGGGACGTACCTGGAGCCAGCGACCGCGATGCGCGGTGAGCTCCTCGATGCGCCCGACGCCCACCAGGCCGACGACGTCATCGAAGTCGGCGCGCAGCACCGCGTCCTGTTCGGCGGTGGGCGACCAGAGCACGGGCGCGCCGATGCGGCGGTCGGGCCACGCCTCACCGTCGCGGGCGACCAGCGGTACGAACAGCACCCGTGCGAGCTTGGCGCGCACCCAGGACGAGTCCCACTCCTGCGTCTCGGCATCGGCGAGCGAGAGCGTGCAGACGTAGGTCGACTCGACCGGCACACCGCGGAGATCGACGGGGATGGTCTTCAGCTCCACGCCGAGGTCCGGGAAGTCATGGACCTTCGAGGAGCCACCCGTGGCGCCGAGCGCGGCCTCGAGGATGGCGCCTGGCGTTCCCTTCGTGCGGACGGCAGCGCCGGCCGACGAGAGGCCGAGCGAGGTCGCGAGATCGCCGACCCGCGTCCCGACGAGCCCTCGCGCGCGCGCGAGCAGCGCAGCGACTCCGGCTTCGACATCGGCGGGCTCCGCGATCACGAGTCGCTCCTTGCCAGCGCGGTGCGCGCGCTGCAACGCTCAGGGGTGGAGACCATCGCCCTCGGCGAGCAGGGCGTCGACATAGCGCCTCGCGAACGAGGCGGGCGCCTCGCCCCGCAAGCGCGCCGGCCATTCCTCCGCGAGCCACTCCATGGTGGCGGGCATGACCACCGCCGCGGAGCGTCGCAGCGCCGATGCGTGCCTCGGCTCCCACGCGGTCACCGTCGTCGCGACGGCATGCGCAACGAGCGCCATCCACGCGCGCCGTCGCTCTTCGGTCCTGCCGTGCGCCGCGAGCTCGCGTTCGAGCGCGATCCCCAGCGCGCTCCTGCCTTCGAGCCGCAGCAGCGCATGACCGAGCACGCAGTCGACGATGCGTGCATCATGCATATGGTCGCTCTCCTTCGCCTCTCGGCCGAAACAGCTCCCTCGCGCGCCGAGGAGCACGCGGATGGGCGCGTCCGCTCCGGGCTCGGGCGCGGCGGCAACGAAGGTCACGACGGGCGGCGTCACCGGCCAGTCGACCGCGAGATCGCGCGCCACGATGGTCACGAGGGCGTCGACCTCGGGGGCCATCGCTGCGCGTGCCTCCTCCATCGCGTCGCGCGCGGCTCCGGCGCGCTCGGTCCAGTGCCGCGCGAGGAAGCCTGGGAGCGCAGCGAGGTACGGCTGCGCGAAGGTGGTTCCCGTCACGGCGGCGCGCGCGCAGCGCTCGTCGTCGCACGCCTCGAGCACGTGCGACGTCCGAGCGAGGAGCTCGTCGCGAGAGTCTCCGGCGAGCGCCGTGACGTAGCCGCGCGCGGCAGCGTCGAGCTCGGGGTCGCCCATGTCGGCATGCGACCGTGCCGCAGCCGCGAGCCAGGCATGGAGCTCGACCCACGCGGTCGTGCGGAGCGCGATCTGCTCCAGCCCCACCACGAGGACGCGCGGCGGTACGCGGCTCGGTGGCACCGGTCGCGCTTTCGAACGCGCGCAGCCCCCGAGGGCAAGGGCTAGCAGGAGCGTGATCCGCGCGGTATGGCTTGCGCTACGTAACCCTCGCATCGTATCCCCTTGTCACTACCATGATGCACGGCGCGCTCGAGGACATCACCAAGGCGATCGGCAACACGCCGCTCGTGCGACTCAACCGGGTCACCGCGGGTCTCCCGCCGGGCATCGAGATCTACGTCAAGTGCGAGTACTTGAACCCCGGAGGTAGCCACAAGGATCGCCTCGCGTGGAACCTGCTGCGTCGCGCCGAAGAAGCGGGCCTCCAGCCGGGCGGCACCATCGTCGAGGCGACGAGCGGCAACACCGGCGCGTCGCTCGCGCTGCTCGCCGCCATCCGTGGCTACAAGTGCATCTTCGTGATGCCCGACAAGATGAGCCAGGAGAAGGTCTCGAACCTGCGAGCCTTCGGCGCGAAGGTCGTCATGTGCCCGACCGCGGTCGATGCCGACGATCCGCGCAGCTACTACAAGGTGTCGCGTCGCATCGCCGACGAGATCCCCGGCTCGTTCTACGCGAACCAGTACCACAACCCCGCCAACCCCGAGGCGCACTACCTCTGGACGGGCCCCGAGATCTGGAAGCAGACGAAGGGCGACTTCGACGTGTTCGTCGCCGGCATGGGCACGGGCGGAACGGTGAGCGGCTGCGGCAAGTATCTCAAGGAGAAGATGCCGAACATCCAGATCGTCGGCGTCGATCCGGTCGGCTCGCTCTACTACGACTTCGTGAAGACGGGCCGCATCACCAAGCCCTTCTCGTACAAGGTCGAGGGCATCGGCGAAGACTTCTTCCCGACCACGATGAACCTGAAGATCCTCGACGACATCGTGCGCGTCGACGACAAGGAGTGCTTCTCGATGACGCGCGACATGACGCGCCTCGAGGGCCTCTTCGTGGGCGGCTCCGGCGGCGCGGCGGTGGCCGGCGCGATCAAGTGGGCGAAGACCAAGAAGGGTCCGCTCAAGATCATGGTCTTCCTGTGCGACGCAGGACAGAAATACGTCTCGAAGATCTTCAACGACGACTGGATGCGCGAGAACGGCTTCCTCGACGAGGAGCCGGGCCTGGGCGTCGTCGCCGACGTGCTGCAGATGCGCGGCAAGCGCAAGATCGTGACCACCTCACCGCAGGCGAAGGTGAAGGACGTCATCGGCACGCTCAAAGAGCTCGGCATCAGCCAGCTTCCGGTGGTCGAGAAGGGCAAGCTGCGCGGCGTGGTCGGCGAGATCGATCTCCTCCGCCACCTCGTGTCGGGCGGTCAGAAGGCGTCGTCGTCCACCATCGCGTCGCTCGTGGAGAGCGAATACGCGACGGTCACCCCGGACACGAAGCTCGAGCTCCTCCAGAACGTCCTCGCCGATGCCCGTGCGGCCATCGTGATGGACGGCGACGCGGTGGTGGGCATCCTGACCAAGATCGATCTCATCGAGTACCTCTCGAAGAAGAGCGCCGACGTGCTCGCGCTACCGAAGCCAAAGTCGCTGAAGGCGACGAAGCTGAAGAACGGCAGCAAGAACGGCCTGAGCAAGACCGCCGCGAAGCCGAAGAAGCCCACCCGCAACGGCGGCGCCCGCGTCTAGCGTGGGGCTTCGGGCGTCTCCGAGCTGAGGAGGATCATCGCGCTCTCGCGAGCCTTGACCTTGCGGGTGACGCGAGCATCCTACGTGAGCGCCGCGATCGCCTCGCGCAGCAGCTCCGGCACCGGCGGTGCTCCGGCGTCGCGATGTCGATCCGCCAGGGCACCAAGCGTCTTGTTCACATCGGATACGGCGAATCCCATGTGCACGAGGCCGCGCCTCGCTTGCTCCAGTGTCTCGGAGCTCGTGGCTGCTCTGTCTTCGCTCCGCTTTCTCCACTGTTGCTGACGACAGCGGATCCTCTCCGCGACGTGCTCTTTGCCGAAGATCTCCTCGGCCGCGTGCAAATTGTGCGCTCTGCACCGCGCGCGTAGATTCGACGCCTCATCGCCGCCACCGCACGCGCGGGGCTGGACGTGGTCGAGCTCGATGCGCGTGCGGCACTCGCAGCGGCGCCCGTCGGAGTCGACATACGTGCACCGCTCGCCGTCGCGCGCGAAGACCTCGCGTCGGGTGGCGGCCGCGATGTGCCCGGGCTTCGAAGGTCGCGCGCTCGCGTTCGGACGCGATGTCTTTGCGCGCCGATCCCGCTCGAGGTCCTCGACGAGCGTCCGGAGCGCCCGCTCGACGACCTTCACTGCGTCCCCATCGGGGATGCAGTGACCGAGCAGCTCCTTCGCGCGCTTCAGAGCCGCGTATCCCTCGGCGGTCATCGTCATCTGCACGAGCACACCGGTCGCCGACAAGGGCTCGAGGCGCGCGGGGCACGTCATGCTTGCCGCGATCGGGATCTCGATCGTCGGCGCGTCCGGCCGCGGAAACCGGCGCGCGATCATCGCGTCCAGCTGGCTCCTGGTCTTTCCCTTGGCCTCGTCGAGGACCGCGTCGACGTTCTCTTCCTCGAGATACGGGCGGAGCTGCCTCAACGCGGACAGGTGAATCTCGCCGCGCTCGATCCGTCCGAGCACCGAAGGAAACTTGCGCACGAGCCTCGCCGCGTTGAGGCGCCGGCTCGCCTCGCCGTCGCTCATCTTCAGATGCTCCGTGCAGAACTCCCACATCGAGCTGCACGCCGACCTCTTGTCGAGCGCGCGATCCTCGACCTCGATGAGGCGGACGATCAGACGCGCGACCAGCCGCCGGCCTTCGAGGCAAAACGCGGCGATTCGTGAGACGAGCTCTTCATCGGAAAGAGAGGTCTGAGACATGCGCCTTTCTACACCCTCGATTTTCATCGCTGGCATTCGCGCCAAGCCGCGCGATCGCCACTCAAATCACGTCAAAACCCTCCGCCTCACGGGAACGCGTACCTCGCGCCGCGCGGAGCGAAGAACGCGTCGTCGCGACCGACTCCGCTGACCCTGACGCGACGTGCTCTCCAAACGTGTCTACAAAAAGCGCCTCGCACATGTCGATGTCGATGTTTGCTATCGCCAGCAACAGTGCCTCGTCGCCGTATCCGCGCGCGCAGCGCGCGTGAGGCGCCGCAGGCGCCGCGGCTCTGCCGCGAGACGCACCAGGTCACCGAACGCCGGCAGGCACGCGACGCCGCCGCCTGTCGCCCCTCGCCGGCCCTCCCTTGCAGCCTCTCCGAAGGCGCTCCAGGTCACCACGACGTCACAGATCGCGCTACCCCCGCCGCCGTCGCGCAGTTCGATCACGCAGCGAACGTCGGAGGACCGAGCGCGCTTCTACGCCTCACGTGACGACGGGCTTCTTCTCGCCACCGCCGCCACCGCCACCGCCGCCGAGGCGGTAGTCCTTCTTGATCGTGATGTTGTAGACGGCCTTCACCGTCGCCACCGTGTCGGGCTCGGTGTCTTCGTTGAAGAGGCGGACGTCGGCGACGCCGACCCGATTGCCGACGCGCACCACGACCGCCTCGGCGACGAGCGTCGCGAGCCGCGCGGGACGGAGGTAGTCGATGCGCAGATCGATGGTGGAGATGCGCGCGTTGTCGTCGTCCATGCTGGCCCACACGGCCGCGCCGCCGGCTGC
>JAYTZB010000454.1:0-5720 GCA_043742085.1 Polyangiaceae bacterium | reverse complement strand
CCGGAGAGGCGAGCGCGCGCATCGGTGATCGACGACACGCGTGCTCCGGCGACCTCCGCCACGAGGTCGTTGGGGAGGAGCCCGGCGCGCTCGGCCTCGCTGCCCTCCGCGACCGCCACGATCACCACCTCCGCGGCGGTGAGGCCCGCGGCGGTCTCGCCCAGCGTCACGGCGACGCCGCCGGTGGTGAGCGGCTCCGCGGCGGTCGGCTCACCGCGGACGAGCGTGATCTTCACGCCGTCGGTGGTGCGACCGGACTGCACGCGGATGCCCGTCGACCGCGCTCGACCCACCTCCGGCGAGTACCCCTCGAGCACAGTGCTTCCTTCGGGGAGCTCGCTCAGACGAAAACGTCCCTTCGCGTCCGCGACCGCCATGCCCGGCGGCATCCCCGAAGCCGGGAGATACGTGGGCACGGCGTCCTTCGCCACGCGCGCGCCAGGCACGGGATCGCCCTTCGCATCGAGCACGACGCCCTCGACGATGCCCTCCTCGGCGAGCTCCAGCTTCGGCAGCTCGGTGGGGCGACGACCACCGCGATCCTCGATGACGACGTCGCGTGCGCTCGGCGCGCGGCCCTTCGCGCGGATGCGGAGGCGGGCGGGCCCCACGGCGACGTCGCCGATCACGTAGTGACCGTTCTTGTCGGAGCGCGCATGACGCGTGCCGGTCTCCGTCTGGAGCGTGACGTCGGCGCCTTCGATGGGCTCTCGGCGATTCGCCCAGACCTCGCCGGTGGCGCTCTCCGAGGCGACGAGCTCCACGGTCAGCGACGCGGTATCGGCGGCGGTGACCACGATCTTCGTGGAGCGACCGGGAGCATGCACCTCGACGCGCAACGGCAAGCCCTTCGCGTTCGCGAGCTCGGCGTTGCCGCGACCGTCGGTGAACGCCGTGACGCGCAGCGCCTCGGCGGGATCGAGCGAGACGGCGGAGACCTGAGCTCCGTCCAGCGCAGCGCCGCGGTCGCCCGTGACCCTCACGGGAAGCGGCGGGCGCGACTCCGGGAGCGCGACCTCGATGCTCTTCTTGCCGCCCTCGGGGATGCTGACCTCGAGCCGCGCCGCCACCTGCGCCACGTCCTCGTCGCGTGAAACGAGGATGGTCAACGCCTCCGGAAGCGCGGCGAACGCGAACGATCCGTCGCTGCCGGTACGCGTGATGCGCTCGAGCGAGCCACGTGTCGCGAGCGCCGTGACGTGAGCGCCGGGCACCGGACGACCACGCACGTCGACGACGCGGCCCTCGAGCGTGCCGCCGCGCGAGAGGACCACCTCCACCGTCGCTTCCTTTTCGGAGAAGAGCGCGACGACGTCGCTCATGGCCTCGACGAACTGCGGGTGACGCACGAGCGCGCGCACGCGGCCAGGCGGGATCGGCAAGGCCTTGAAGCGGCCGTCGCGTCCCGATACCCACGGCTCGCCGTCGACCGCGCGCGGCGCGTTGATACTGCCGAGGCCGCTCCCGGCGAGCGTCAGCCCCGCGGCAAGGCCATGAGGGATGGGAGGAACCGGGCCGGGCATGACGCCGAGCTCGCCTGCGGGAACCAGCGGCCGCGGTCCAGCCAGGGACGCCGCGAAGTGCGCGTCGCTGAAGGATGCGCGCTGCGGATCCTCGTCGATGGGCATGCCCTCGAGATCGGTGCCCACCACGCGGATGGTCGCGCCGTCGACCGCGTAGCCACGCGTGTCGACGATGCGACCGATGAGCGAGCCGCCCTTGACCAGCGCGATCTTCACCTCGGCGGGCACGGGATCGTCGATGCGCACCGCGCCCTTCGCCACGAATCCCTCCGCGCGCACGGCGAGCGACGCCGAGCCCTGCGCGATGGGGCCGAGCACGACGCGCCCCTGCTTGTCGGTGAGACCTTCGATGGGGAAAGGCGAGAGGCCCGACTCGGCGAGCGTGACGCGCGCCCGCGCGATGCCTTCGTCCTCGATGGCGTCCACGATGTGCGCCGCGATCATGACGCCCGGTGCGAGCCGTAGCTCGACGACCTTCTCCTCTCCGCGTGCCACCGACACGCCGAGCTCGATCATCGACACGTGTGTACCTTGCACGGAACGCAGCGCGTAGCTGCCGGGGTCGATGCCACCGATGCGTACGCTGCCGTCCGCGGTCGTCTCCGCCAGGCGCGCCGGCCACAACGACGGCGAAGCGACGAGCACGCGCGCATGGGCTACCGGCTGGCCCGTCTCGCTCGTGACCTTCACGAGCAGGGCGCCCTGACGTCCGAGGGTCACGATGCACGGCGGACCTTCGGCGACACGCCGGCGCGTCACCTCCTCGAAGCCCGGTGCACGCACGGTCACCGCGTAAGGCCCTTCACCGAGACGACCGATGCGGGCACGTCCGCGCTCGTCGGTGCGCGCGCCGATCGGGAAGGGATCGCTGCCGCGCACCTCGATCTCGGCCGACGGAATGCCTGCGCCTTGCTCGGTCCTCACCTCCACGTCGAGATCGTGCTCGCGGCCCAGCTCGAGATCGAGACGGCGCGACCCGGAGACGATCACCACCATCTGCGAGGCGCGGGCGTGCCCTGCCGACTCTGCAACGATCCAGTGCTCCGCGTGAGGCAACCGCTTCAACGTGGCGCGTCCGCTCGCGTCGGTCGTCGTCTCACCGGCGTCATGGGCGCGGCCGTCGAGGATGGCGAAGGCGCGCACCCGCGCGCTCGCGAGCGGAAGCTTGTCGCCCTCCGCACCCGTGACGACCACGTCGAGCACGCCGTCGCGGTCACCGACGTCAGCGGGGAGCGGAGCAGCCGTCAGCTCGACGACGAGCGGACGCGCAACGGCACCTGGCCACGTCGCGACGTAGAGCAAGCACACGAACGCCATCAGGAAAGAGCGAAGGCGCGACATGTGCGGGAACGGGGGCAGTGGGCTTGTTGACGGGTCCGGCACGGAGGAGCTCTCGGAGAAACACGAGCATGCTCGCTAGCGATGACGCCGCGGAGGTCGATTCTGTTTCCGTTTGCTCCGTTATGTCGCCCGCGCGGCCCGATCTGCTAGTTTTTTCCGTGTGGCGGAGATCGCGAACGACAGGGGACCACGCATGCGAGCAGCCGTGAAGGGCGTGGTCGCCGCGTTGGCCGCCACGATGGCGCTCGTCGCCGGATGCGGCAGCCAGAAGCCTCCGCCCGCAGGCGACTCGGCGTACCAGCCGGGCGCGGGAGCAAGCGGAGGCGGGGGCTTCCAGGACGGCGGCGTCAGCAACAAGCCTCCGGGCTGCGGGCAGAAGGCCGACGGCACGTTCTGCGACTGCGTCGACACTCCGCTCTTCGCCGATCCGCCCAACATGTACTTCCTCCTCGATCGCTCGGGGAGCATGGCCGAGAACGACAAGTGGGACGCCGTCCGGGTGGTCGTCGCGCAGATCCTCCGCAGCCTCGGTCCGCGCGCGAACTTCGGCGCCACCGTGTTTCCCGGGTTCGACGACACGCAGTGCTCGCTGCCGCGCGAGGTGCTCCCGATCAGCCCCGGCGATCCGCCCGGCGGGCAGCAGGACGGACCGACCACCAAGAAGCTACTCACGGTCACCGCGGGCCCACCGAGCGGAGGCACGCCGACCGCCGAGGCGCTGCGCACCGTGCTGCAGCGCCTGCGCAACGCGAAGGGGAAGACCTTCGTGATCCTCGCGACCGACGGCGGACCGAACTGCAACGCCAGCGGCGCCTGCACGGTCGACCTCTGCCAGCCGAATATCGAGAACGTACCGGGCTGCGCGCCGGGCGGGCAGAACTGCTGCGCGCCGCCCGTCGGGGTGCCCGAGTCGTGCCTCGACAGCGCTGCCACGCAGAGCGCGGTGGCCGCGCTGAAGAGCGCCGGCATTCCCGTGTATGTGATCGGTCTGCCCGGGACCAGCACACCCGCGTACGCAAACCTGCTCGATCAGCTGGCCCTGGCCGGTGGAACGGCGCTGCCCGCGTCACCGAAGTACTACCGCGTCGACTCGACCAACTCGGCCGTGCTCCTGGCGGCGCTCAAGAAGATCGCCGCGCAGATCGTCGCCACGTGCGAGTTCAAGCTGACCACCGTGCCGGCGCAGCCGAACCAGGTGAACGTCTACTTCGACGAGGTCGTCGTTCCTGCGGATCCCGTGAACGGCTGGAAGATCGACGGCCAGACCGTGACCTTGCTCGGCGACTCCTGCACGAAGGTGCTCTCCGGTGACGTGCTCGACGTCCGGATCATCACCGGTTGCCCTACCGTCGAGCCGCGCTGAGCCCGCGTCCTCCGCCGGCGCCCCCGTTGTTTCAGCGGAAAAGGCGTCCGCGGCCGGATAGTGGAAGTACGATGCCGGCATGAAGCCGCGGAACGATCGCGCGTTGGCGCTATCGGCGTTCTGTCTCGAGATCGAGAAGCATCGCCGGACGCCCGAGGGCCGAGTCCGGAACGCAGAAGCATTTCTGCACTTCTACTTCCCGCGGCAGGGTGACGGGAAGGACGCCACCGACCGCATCTTCGTGCATCTCCCGCGCGAGGTCCGCGGTCCGATCCTCGCCGAGTGGCGCATCCGCGGCCTCAAGGCAGCGTTGCGCGACGACGACGAGCGCGTGCAGGGGGTCGTGCTCGACGCTCTCGAAGCAGGCGACCTCGACGCGTCGATGTTCGAGACCGGCATCGTGCCGGAGACGCTCATCGACTACGCGCCGCTCGACGAGTGGTGGGGCTTCTGGCGCGCCGCCGCGCTGCCGAACGCCGCCGTGCAGAAGGCGCTCGCCACCGCGCGTGCGATGAATCTCATCGACGACAAGTGGTTCCTCGAGAACATCGAGGGACGCGGCGGCAAGACGAGGGGCACCGACGCGGTCGCCGATACGCTCACGAAGGACGACGTGATCGGCTGGATCCGCGGGATTCATGCGTCGGGCGATGCCACGCCCGCCGGCGTCATCGCGGCGCGCGGCTGGGACAACGTCCTCGCCAAGACGTCGCCCGAAGCATTGCTCGCGGCGCTCGATGCGTTCGCGCGCAAGGTGCACCTCGTGGTGCCGCCGCAGTCGACGATGCCGAAGCCGATCTCGAGCCCGCCGCTCGACGGCTTCGAGGGCATGCCGCAGGTGGATCTCAGCGCCATCGATCCCGATGCTTCGCCGCTCGGCGGTTGGGGCGACGACCCGCCTCCGCAGTCGCTACCCGGTGAGCTCGTGGGCGACGATCAGATCGAGCCCGTGAACACGCCGCACCGTCCGCCGCCGCTGCCCAAGTGACCTGACCGCGCGCTCACGCGCTCGCTCAGTGGAGCGTGTGCCAGTTGCCTTCGTGCTCGACCTTCGCCGCCGGGCGGCCGCGCATGCTGAGGCGAACGAGGTCGCCGTCCGAGACGTCCGCGGCCTCGGCGGCCTCACGCTGCCGCTGCGCGAGGAGCGCGTCCTCGATGGCCTCTTCCTCGGCCCACCTGGCGAGGATGGCCTTCGCGCGACGGCGCTTCTTCACGAAGCCCCAGCCGAGCGCGCCGATGACGCCGACCCAGAGGATGCCGCCGCCCGCGAGCACCGGGATGAGCGAGTAGCGTCGCTCCACCTCGCTGCGCCACTGGAACTCGAGCTTGCGGAGGTCGCTGCCGTACGCGTCGCCGAGCGCGCGATCGAAGGTCTGACCGTCGCGGACGCGCTGGACGGTCGACGCGAAGCGCAGGTGATCGCTGCGCGTCTGGAGGAACGAGAGGAAGCTGACGCTCTCGGCGTAGGCGATGTTGACGTCGCTGTGATCCGC
>JAYTZB010000453.1:0-4925 GCA_043742085.1 Polyangiaceae bacterium | reverse complement strand
GCGTCGTCCGTGACGAGCAGCTCGCGGCCACGGTCGACGTGGATGGCGGCGGCGCTCGCGGGCAGGTCGGTCTGCCAGGTACAACCCGCGAGGCCGATCGCGGCAAGGAGGGCGACGACGGCGAGGACGACGATGGGCTTCATCAGAACGTGTGCTGCGCGCCGAAGTTGACGACGAAGGGAGGCCCGCCGACGTTGTCGGCGAGAGCGATGCCGCTCATCACGAGCGAGCCCTCCGCGAAGAGGTGCGTCTGCGGGCCGAGCGCGTAGCTCGAGTGCGTCGAGATGGTGTTCCACACGCCGCCGGCGAAGCCGTGCTTGACGTCGCTCGAGCCAGCATAGGCCGGGACGGCAAACTCCTTTCCCTGGAGCTTGTTCGCGATGGCCTCGGTCGAGGCGGCGGCGATGATGCCCATGCCGCCCGCGATGTGGACGCGATCGCTCACCGTGCCGTCGAGCATCAGCTCGGGACGGGCAAGCACCCACGTGCTGTTGCCGATGTTGCCGGGTCCCGGCGCGCTCGCCTTCGGATACCAGAGCATCGGGCTGCTGAGCATGAACGCGATGCGCTCGCTGGCGCGAACGCGGAAGCGAGGCCGGATGCCTGCCGTCAGGACGCTCGGCGTCACGCCGCCGACGATCCCGATCGCGAAGCCGTTGGTGATGCCCATGCCGACCTCGGCGATCCCGAGGAACGGCAGCCCCGTCGCCGCCGACACCGACAGTCTGCCGGGGGTCGGAAAGAGATCACCGCCCGCGTGATAGGCGACCGTCGGCGCGACGGGCGCTGGGACCTCACGCTCCGCGGGGCTCACCTCCACCTGCGTCTCGGTGGCCTGACTGGTGAGCGCGGTGAACGACAGCAGGAGCGACGCCGGGAGGCCGGCGAGAATGCGCGATAGCTTCATGCCCGAGGCGATTGCAGACGCCATGCCGGATGGGCCGACCCGCGAAACGCCCTGATTCAACGCTCGATCGTGAGGTCCCACCCGCGGGTGTGCACCGGGCGGCGTGCAGCGGATTGCACACCTCTCACGCCGGAGGCGTGCCGTGCACGGAACCGCGATCGGTGCTTTCGCGCCTCCGCTCGCGGAGCGGAACGCGCAGCACGAAGCTCGCGCCGCCGACCTCCGGCGGCTCGTAGGCCACGCTCCCGCCGTGCGCTTCCGCGATGCGCTTCACGAGCGCGAGGCCGAGACCGGTGCCGGTGGCGCGCGTCGTGAAGAAGGGCGTGAACAGCCGCTCCCGCGCAGCGAGCGGGACGCCGTCGCCGTCGTCGGCGATCTCGATGCGCAACACCTCGAGCAGCGCGCTACGTTCGACGTCCACCTGGACCCGCACCGGAGAGCGCCGCCCGGAGGCAACGAGCGCATTCTGCACGAGATTGGAGATGGCCTGCCCGAGCAGGATCTCGTCGCACTCGACCTCGTCGGCGGGCGCGCTGATCAGCTCGACCTGCGTGGTGGCGACGCCGGCGCTGTTGGTCACCTGCGCGATCGCTGCACCGACCACGTGCTTCGCGCCGCAGCGCGAGTACTGGAGCTCGAAGGGGCGGACGGCGTCGAGCAAGCGCGCCACGAGCTGCTTCAGGCGCTCCGCCTCCTCACCGACGATGCCGAGCAGCGTCTCGTCCTCTGCGCTCCGTGCCGCTCGCTGGAGCGTGGCGAGCGCGTTGAAGATGATGGCCACCGGATTGCGGACCTCGTGGGCGACCACCGCCGCGAGCTGCCCGAGCGCGGCGAGGTTCTCGCGCTCGGCGAGCGCGACGCTCGCGCGCTCGAGCGCCGCCGACTTGGAGGCGCTCTCCGCGGCGTCGGCCACGACCACCGTACCAACGCCGAGGAAGACGAGCGCGAGCGACAGGTCGGCCAGATAAGGCAGCTCGAGCACATGGATCGCCGAGAGCCAATCGAGCAGCATCACCACGCAGAAGAGGCCGAGCGCGATGCCGACGACGGTCGCCCTCGGATTGCGCCGGCTCATGCGGATCGCGACCACCGTCGCGACCACCTGCTCGACATAGACGAGCGCCATGATCAGCGACCCGAGCGGTCCGACATCGGGGTCGCGATACGTGACCCCGATCACGTTCACGCTGCGAACGGTCACCGTCTCGAGGGCGGCCAGCCCGGGCACCATCGCGAGGACGCCGGCGACGAGCGTGGCGACGACGACCGCGCGCTCGGTGCGCGAGAATCGCCGGCGGTCCCACGCGGCGAGGAATGCGATCCATGCCGCGCCGTGCACGCTCGCAGTGAGCAGGCTCAGGCGGCCCGCCCAGACCGTGGCAGCGATGCCGAGCTCGCTCGCGAGCGCTGCATCGAGCACGCAGTACGCTGCCGCCGCGACCCCGGCCGCCGCCGCGAATCGAAAGTGCCGGCTCGCGGCGTTCCGACCGAGGTACGCGCCGAGCACGGCGAGCGAGGCGCACGTCGCTGCTGCACATAGCGAGACGGTGGTTGCCAGATTGAAGTGCACTCGGCCCAGCCCCTCACCTCCCAGCATAGCGGAGGCGCGGCGCGGGTCGGCGACCTACAGCGCGGGCTCCTCGAAGGTCACGCCCCAGTTGAACAGCTCGTGGCCGTAGAGGGAGGGCGTGGGATCGGAGTCGCGCAGGTTTCCGCGCACGCCGCTGGTGGGGCCGGGGCAATTCGGGATGGGCGCGGTGTAGGCGTAGCGGAGTCGGCCGCCGGGCGCCGCAGCCGCGAGCTTGATGGTCACGGTGTCGGGGCTCGTGACGTGCACGTCGGTGATGGGGACGTTCAGCCCCGCGGCATCGACGTACTCGAAACCGTAGCTGCCCGGGTTGGTGACCCGGGTGACGTCGAGGACGAGCGGCGGCTTCGGCACATGGAACTTCGCGGTGACGACGCTGCCGGCGATGGTCACTGCCCTGGGGCGCACCGGCTCCCACGGCAACCCCTCGAAGACGACGCGCGCATAGACCTTCGCGAAGTACTCGCCGAGCCAGCGTTGCGAGTCGCTTGTATAGTGCAAGCAATCCGTCCCGTAGCCGAGAAAATACGCAGGCGCAGCGAGGATGACCTTGCCCTTGGACTTCACGTGGGCCTCGTACTGCCACTCGACGACCAAACTGTGCGGCACGTCCGTCCACAGGTGCATCTGCGAGATGATCAGCGGCACCGGCTGCTTCTGGCCGGTGATGGCCTGCACCCCTTCCTGGTAGTCGCGCTGCCACTCGAGAAGGCCGTCGAGGTAGCTCGTGATGGTGCTCTTGCCGTCGGTGCCTGGCAGCGGGACCTCGGCGGTGTTGGTCGAGTACGCGTAGTGATCGCTCTCTCCGTGGATGGCGGTGACGGCGCGGACCACGTAGGTCTTGCCCGCGGTCTTGGCGAGCGCGAGCCCGTCGGCCACCTCGCGCATGCCGTCGTCGAACGGCAGCACGTAGCCGCTGTTCTGGATGTAGCTGCTGCCGCCCTTGCGCAGGCTCCAGTACGTGTTGCCGCTCCGCCCATGGAGGCTGACCAGCACCACGTGGTCGGTGTCCTTGATGGTCGCGGCGAACGGTCCGCGCGCGAGCGCCGTGATGGCGTTCGCCATGGGCGCGGACATCGTCTGCACCGGATAGAAGAACGTGTCGCCCTCGACGAGCGGGACGAACGCGGTGGGCTTGTCGTACGCGGTGCAGCCTCGCGCATCTCCGCAGCCGCTCGCGGGGATGACTCCGCTCGAGAACATCAGGTTCGCGTAGGGCTGAGTGACGTCGAGCACCGGGGTGCCGCCGTTGGCGACCGAGTTCGATTGACCCGTCGAGAGGACATGGTTCACGTCGAAGTGGACGTAGGGGACCGCGGTCGGGGCCGCGGGGCCGCTCGTGGCCGCGTCACCGCCACCGTCGCCGTCGCCGTCGCTGCCGCCCATCGCTCCGGCGGGAGAGCTCGGGCTCGGGGCGTTCGGCCCTCCGTCGGGGCCGGAGGGCGGGTCCGTCGCATCGCTGGTGCTCGCCGGCGCGCTCGACGGCGTGGTGCCGCTCCTGCACGCGGCAGCAAGGCCCGCCAGCGCGAGGACACTCGAGAACCGCGAGGCGCGAGGGAGACGCATGAGCCCCGGCGTGCATTCGCCGTGCCCCCTACTCGAGCCGCGGCCGATGCGTCATCGCCCATGATTTGTCGGCGATCGTGCGCTCGGCGACGAGCGAGCGCGTCGCGGCTCGCTACAGTGTGCGGATTCGTCGGGGCCGCGGACGGGAACAATCGGTGCTCGTCCCTGTCCGCGCGCGATACATAGATGCCCGTGACTCTGCCCGATCTGCTGCATCCCACGCCGCTCTCCCGCATCGACGCCGAGGGCACCAGGCTCGCCATTGCGCTCGCGTTTGCGAGCGGGGTGTCGGGCGGCGTCTTCTCGGAGGCGCTCGATGGCGCGAAGGTCGCGCCGTCGACATGGGAGCCGGGGACGTTCGCCGATGACCTCTTCCTCACGCAGTTCGTCGCGCTCTGCCTGAAGATTCGCATCAACGGCCACGAGCCGGTGTTTGCGACGAAGCACCTCGTGAACATCCTGGCGCATCCCCCTGCGGACCCCGCGATCGTGCTGCATCGTCGCGCGATCCTCTCCGAGCTCGCGAGGTCGGCGGCGCTGCGCGAGCGCCTCGAGCACCTCTACACCACGCTGTGCCGCTTCCGCGGGCTGCTCGAAGGCGCCACGAGCACGGGAAAATGGGACGCCAATCGCCGTCAGCTCGACATCCTCCAGCTCGTGAAGGAGATCGTCGACGGCATGGCGACGGGCTTCAGCTCGGCAGAGTCGGGGCTCGGAGCGCTCGCCAAGTTCGGGCTCCGGGTGCAGGCGAGCGAGCCGTATCGATCGCTCGCCGACCTCCTCCGTTACGACGAGCGGCTCGCGACACTCAAGCTCGAGGTGCGTGTCGGTGCCGACGGCCGCATCCGCGGCTTCGAGGTGCTT
>JAYTZB010000452.1:0-12214 GCA_043742085.1 Polyangiaceae bacterium | reverse complement strand
CCGTTCGCGACCGTGCAGGGCCCGTCGCCCAGGGCATAACCGCACTTGAGATCGGGATCGCAAACGCCGGCGCGGCACACGACGGCGGCATTGCCGGCGTTGCACGGCCCCTTGCCGTTCGAGAAGCCGCACGCGTTGTCCGCCGTGTCGCAAACGGCGCTCGAGCAGACGAGCATCGCGGCAGGTGCCGTGCAGGTCCCGTTCAACGTCGGATTGACGTGCGGAGCATCGGTCGGCACCGCCGTTCCGTTCGCGAGCTTGGGCGTGCAGACGTGCGTCGCTTCCTTGCACCAGTTGCCCGGCGTGCAGTCGCCGTCGACGTTGCAGCCGCCCGCAGGCTCGCACGTGCCGTTCAGGCTGCACGCGCCGGTACGGCAGACGGTCGGTCCGTTCGCGACCGTGCACGGCCCATCGTTGACGGCATAACCGCACTTGAGATCGGGATCGCACACGGCCGAGCGGCACAGCGCGGTGGCGTTCGCCGCCGTGCAGGGGCCGTCGCCGTTCGCGTAACCGCACTTCGCGTCGACGTCGCAGATGGTCGAACGACACACGACCGCGGCATTCGCAGCGGTGCACGCGCCACTTCCGTTGACCAGTCCACACTTGCTGTCGGCGGTATCGCAGACGGCGCTCGTGCAGACGAGCGTGGCGGCTGGCGCCGTGCACGTGCCGTCGAGCGTCGGGTTCGTATGCATGGCGTCGGTCGGCAGCGCGACGCCGTTGGCGAGGGTCGGCGTGCACTTCTTCGCGCCCTCGTCACACCACGTGCCTCCAGTGCAATCCGCGTCGGCGGTGCAACCGATGGTGGTCTTGATCTTCGAGCCGAGGAGCGGCGTGATTCCCATACCGGAGATGGAGTAGTCGCCGGCGACGAGCGTTCCCGTGGCCGCCGCATTGATGAGTACGGTGATCTGGAAGCTGCCTGAGCCCCCGGCCGCGAGGGCGCCGATGGTGCAGTGCACGTTGCCCGCAGCGCCGACGGCGGGCGTCGTGCAGACGAGGCCTGGCGCGGTCAAGATGACGAAGGTGGTGTTGGGCGGGAGGTTGAAGTCGACCGAAACGCCGGCCGCAGCCGTCGCGGTGCCGTTCTTGTAGTTGATGGTGTACGGAAGATTCGTCCCGGCGTTGGCTTGAGCGGGGGCGGTGCCGCTCGTGAAGAGCGCGGCGAGCGTCGTCCCCACGCCGTCGACGTAGATCTGACCGAAGTGCCCGCCGAGCGAGCAGCCGGAGCCGATGACCTCGAGCGTCACCTGGTCGCCGACCTTCAGCTTGGCGCCGCCGGGCGCGATGTCCACGAGCTGCCAGTCCGTGTAGTAGAAGCCGTTGGAGATCTTCCACGGAACGCCGGCCTGCGCGCTCAGGTTGAAGTCCGTATAGAGGATCGCGCCCGACGTGTTGTTCGTGAGCTGGACGAAGTAATACGGCTGCTCCGTCGCGGTGTGCGCGGGGTTCTCGAGGACCGGCGCCGCGACGAAGCGCACGTGCACCAGGCCGTCGGCCGGATCGACGTCGCCGGCTGCGATCGTCATCGACTGCGAGAGGTCGTTGACGTTCTTGTTCTTGCCGCCCTGATTCACGATCGCACACTGCTTGCCGAGCTTCGGCCAGCGGAACGATGCACCCGCGCCGAGGTTCGGATCGGTCTGCGACTCGGGTCCGGCGGCGGAGCGCAGGATGGTGGTCAACGCCGTACCGCCTGCCGCGAGGTTCAGGCCCGCTCGGGTCTGGGGCGATTGCACGGTGACGCCGGGATCGAGGAACGTCGTGACCGTCCACGACGGGGGCGCGGCCGCGGCGGCGCCCGTCTCGAAGTCGCCATTGAGCCAGAGCGGGCTCGCGGTCTGGCGCGTGTTGCCTTCGCTCGACTCGCCGGGCGGCGCGTCGACGGAACAGGCGTAAGAGGCGAGGACAGCGGCCACACAGAGCGCGCGAACGCGCCAGGGGGATTTAAAAGTCACGTTGCCAAGATTTTCAGAAACGATGCGAGAGCACAATCAAGGTGACGAAACTGGAGCTTGATGACACGTAGGGTAGGCTCGCTGATTCGTGTGCCGGCAGCGCGGCTCGAAAGGACTCTTGAGATGAGGGCTGGGATCGCTCGAGCGGCACTGGTGGTTGGTGCGATCACATTCGGCCTGGGGCTGCCGTCGCCGGCACACGCCCAGAGCACGGGCTTCGCGGTCGATCGCTTCGATCCGTCCGAGCGCGGCAGTGACTGGTTCACCCTCGAATCACTCGATTTACGCGGTCATCTGCGGCCCGCCATCGGTCTCGTCGTCGACTACGCGCACCGGCCGCTCGCCTTCTACGACCAGAACGGCAACGTCGTCACGAGCCTCGTCGACAACCAGCTCTTCGCCCACGTCGGCGGCTCGCTGGTGCTCTGGGAGCGGGTGCGGCTCGGCGTCAACCTTCCGATCGGTCTCTACCAGAACGGCGATTCTGGCGCGCTGTCCGGCGGCGCGCTCTCGGCGCCCACCAGCTCCTTCGCCGCTGGCGACCTCCGCCTGGGGGCCGATCTGCGCATCGCGGGCGTGTACGGAGGCCCGGCCACGCTGGGTGTCGGCGTCCAGGGGTACCTCCCCACGGGAAGCCGAGGCTCGTTCACGGGCGACGAGAGCGTGCGCGTCGCGCCGCGGATCATGCTCGCCGGCGACATCGGCGCGCTCGCCTACGCAGCGCGCATCGGGATCATGTACCGCGGCCTCGACTCGAGCTTCGGCGGCACGCAGCTCGGTACGGAGATGCCCTTCGCCGCGTCGGCGGGCTTGCGCGCATTCGATCACCGGCTCCTCGTCGGGCCCGAGGTGTTCGGAACGACCGTGCTCACCGACAAGCCGTTCTCGAAGACGTCGGCCCCGCTCGAGATCCTTCTCGGAGCGCACGTCGCGCTCGGCGCCGGCGTGCACGTCGGCCTCGGCGGCGGCACGGGTCTCACGCGCGGCCTCGGCGCGCCGGCCGCGCGTCTCGTCGGCAGCATCGAGTGGGCACCCGGTATCGTCGAGGCCGCGACGCGACCGAGCGAGCCGGACGCCGTTCCGTCCGATCGCGACGGGGACGGCATCATCGATACGCTCGATGCGTGTCCCGATGTCGTCGGTATCAAGACCGACGACCCGAAGACCAACGGCTGCCCGTCCGATCGCGACGGCGACGGTGTGCTCGACGCCCAGGACGCGTGCCCCGACGTGCCGGGCGTCAAGACGAGCGACCCGAAGACCAACGGCTGCCCGCCCGATCGCGATGGCGACGGCGTGCTCGACGCCCAGGACGCGTGCCCCGACGTGCCCGGCCTCAAGACGAGCGACCCGAAGACCAACGGGTGCCCCGATCCCGATCGGGACAAGGACGGGATCGTCAACGAGCAGGATGCCTGTCCCGACGAGCCCGGCCCGCGCGACCCCGACCCGGTCAGGAACGGCTGCCCCAAGGCCTTCGTCGTCGCCGGTCAGATCAAGATCCTCGACCAGGTGAAGTTCAAGACCGGCAGCACGCAGATCCTGCCGGGCAAGGAGAGCGAGGAGGTCCTCCAGGCCGTCCTCGGCGTGCTCCAGCAGCATGCCGAGATCAAGAAGCTCAAGGTCGAGGGCCATACCGACAACGTCGGCGGCGTCGCCTTGAACAAGAAGCTCAGCGAAGGCCGTGCAGCCTCGGTCGTGGCGTGGCTTACGTCGCACGGGATCGACGCCGCCAGGCTGTCGAGCGCGGGCTACGGCCTCGAGCGCCCGCTCGACTCGAACGCCACGGAGGGCGGACGGAAGAACAACCGCCGCGTCGAGTTCCACATCGAAGAGCCTGCTCCCTGACTCAGCAGCCTGCGAAGCGGCAGTACTGCGCGCGCGTCGCGGACATGCTGTACGACGGCTGGCCGTAGCGTCCCGGCGGCAGCGACGCCCACTCGTACGAGATGCGGTTCATGGTGTTCGTGAACTCGGTCGCGGTGAGCGCGCGACCGGTCGGGACGATCGCGCCGCGGCGAGACACGAGCTTCATGCCGCCGCGATCCTGGTTGGCGGGACCGAAGTTGGAGAGCCCCAGGCCGTTCCACGTGGTGGTCAAGAACTGGTAGCGTCCGGCGGCCGTCGAGCAGTACCCGCCCGAGCAGATGCGCAGGTTCGGGTGATGCGTGCAGCTCGAGAAGTAGTGGTATGCGAACGTGACGTTGTAGCCGTCCTGACCGTGATGGCGCGTGCCCTCGGTGAACGCGATGGTGTCGAGCAGCGCGCGATGCTTCGCGGCAACGGCGCCGCTCGCGAGCGACGACGCGCACGTACCACCGGTTAGCTCCTGCGCGGTGCTCTCGGTGATCTCGGTCGTGCCGTCGGAGCCGCCGTTCGCGGCCGGGTCATCGGTGGGAGCGGTGCAACCCGCGGCGAGGGTGGCGGTCATCGCGCCGATCACGAGCATCCCCAGCGTGCTTCCGAAATTCATGTCGATCTCCTCCAGTGAGCGGCTCGCGGCGCGGCGAGCCAGTGGGCCAGTGGCACTTGTCTCTCAGATTCTCGAAAGCGTGGCGCGCGCGGCCTCGATGGCCTCGACGCGAAGCTCCTCGTCGAGCCCTTCGCCCGGGGGCATCGAGCCGACGCGCCTGGCAAAGCGCTCGACCGGCGCGCGCGCGTGAGCGTCGCCCAGCTCACCCAGCTTCTGTACGGCGAGCGTCTGCACGTGCAGCGCGATCTCTCCGCGATCGAGCGCAGCGCCGAGCGCGTCCACCGCCTGACGGCCGCCGACGTCGCCGAGCGCCTCGACGATGTTCGACACGTTGCCGAGGACATCCGGACCGTCGCGCTTCAGCTCGTCACGGAGCCATCGCTCGAGCGTCCCGGCGGCGCCTTCGCGCTGCTTGCCCTCCGCGCTCGCGCCCAGCAGCGCGACGGCATGGATGACGGTGGGTGCCGTCTCGGGATCACGCGCGAGCTCGAACTTCTCGAGGTCGTCGAGCGTCTCCACCGCGGTCTGTCCGACCGCAGCTTCAACGGCGGCGATGCGCGTGGCCTCGTCCGCGCTGGCGAGACCGCGACGAAGCGCTGCCACGCGATCGACCCCGTCGGGCGAGGGCGGCGTGCCGTCCTTCGCAGGCGCCGCCGCGTCCTTTGCGCGGGGCGGCGCGTTGCTGCCTTGCGCGATCTGCGCATCGCTCGACGCGCCGACGTTCTCGTGCGCGCTCGTTCCTGCGCGCGTCGCGTCGACGGCGCCCGCACGCGCGTCGTCGTGCGATCGCGTCGAGCGGACGACCGCGTAGACGCCGAGCCCGGTGGTCGCGAGAGCGAGGACGACGGCCATCGCCGCGCGCTGCTTGGGTAGGATTCGAGGCATCAACGCGATCTCTCTCGAGCAGGCGCCATGCCACGACGTGTCCGTGGCGTGTCCGTTGCGCGCGGCCCGGGAGATTCCGCGATCGCCACGATGCGCCGCCGCGGCGATGCCGATGTGTGTGCGCGATCCGTCGCGAGGCTGCGCGACCGCTCGCGAACGG
This sequence comes from Polyangiaceae bacterium, assembly GCA_043742085.1. Lineage (GTDB taxonomy): Bacteria > Myxococcota_A > Polyangia > Polyangiales > Polyangiaceae > Labilithrix. The sequence goes on along the minus strand of JAYTZB010000452.1, from coordinate 6,735 downwards.
AGCCTCGCGAAGATCTGCGATCCACCCCGCGAGTTGCTCCTCGCTGCCCTCAATGCCCCGTCAACGTGAGCGCCGCGATCGCCTCGCGTAGCAGCTCCGGCACCGGCGGTGCTCCGGCATCGCGATGCCGCCCCGCGAGGGCAACGAGTGTCCTCTTCACATCGGATGCGGCGAATCCCATGTTCACGAGGCCACGCCGCGCTTGCTCCACCGTATCGGAGCTCACGGATGCTCTCTCGTCGCTCCGCTTTCTCCACTGTTGCTGGCGACAGCGGATCCTCGCCGCGACGTGCTCTCTGCCGAAGATCTCCTCGGCCGCGTGCAAATTATGCGACCTGCAGCGAGCGCGAAGGTTCGCCGCCTCATCACCGCCACCGCGCGCGCGGGGCTCAATGTGATCGAGCTCGATGCGCGTGCGGCACTCGCAACGGCGCCCTTCGGTGTCGACATACGTGCACCGCTCGCCGTCGCGCGCGAAGACCTCGCGTCGCGTGGCGGCCGGGATGTGCCCGGGCTTCGAAGGTCGCGCGCTCGCCTTCGGACGCGACGTCTTTGCGCGTCGATCCCGCTCGAGGTCCTCGACGAGCGTCCGGAGCGCCCGCTCGATGATCTTCACCGTGTCGCCATCGGGGATGCAGTGGCCGAGGAGCTCCTTCGCGCGCTTCAGATCCGCGTATCCGTCGGCGGTCATCGTCACCTGCACGAGCACACCGGTCGCCGACAACGGCTCGATGCGTGCGGGGCACGTCATGCTTGCCGCCATCGGAATCTCGATCGTCGGCGCGTCCGGTCGCGGGAACCGGCGCGCGATCATCGCGTCCAGCTGGCTCCTGGTCTTCCCCTTCGCCTCGTCGAGGACCGCGTCGACGTTCTCTTCCTCCAGGTATGGGCGGAGCTGTCTCAGCGCGGACAGGTGGATCTCGCCGCGCTCGATCCGTCCGAGCACCGAAGGAAACCTTCGCACGAGCCTCGCCGCGTTGAGGCGGCGGCTCGCCTCGCCGTCGCTCATCTTCAGACGCTCCGTGCAGAACTCCCACATCGAGCTGCACGCCGCCCTCTTGTCGAGCGCGCGGTCCTCGACCTCGATGAGATGGACGATCAGACGCGCGACCAGCCGCCGGCCTTCGAGGCACAGCGCGGCGATCCGTGAGACGAGCTCTTCGTCGGAGAGAGAGGTCTGCGGCATGCGCCTTTCTACACCCTCGATTTTCATCGCCCGCACTCGCGCCAAGCCGCGCGATCGCCACTCGGATCACGTTCAAAACCCTCCGCGTCACGGAACGCATACCTCGCGGCGCGCGAAGCGAAGAACGCGTCGTCGCGACCGACTCTGCTCACCCTGACGCGCCATGCTCGCCAAAAGTGTCTACAAAAAAGCACCTCGCACGTGTCGATGTCGACGTTCGCTGTCGCCAGCACCGCCAGCAACAGCGCCTCGTCGACGTATCCGCGCGCGCAGCGCGCGTGAGGCGCCGCAGGCGCCGCGGCTCTGCCGCGAGACCCGCCAGGTCACCCGACGCTGGCAGCCACGCCACGCCGCCGCCCGTCGCCCCTCCGCCCTCCCTTGCAGCCTCTCCGAAGGCGCTCCAGGTCACCACGACGTCCCAGATCGCGATCATCCCCCCGCCGCCCTCGCCGCCCCCGCGATCAATCCGTCGTGCGGACTACTTCGGCGGCTTCACGCTCGGCGCGCACGTCGACGAGCCGGCGCCCACGATCAACATCCCCGTGTCCTGCATGACCACCACGGACTTGTCGTCGGCAGGCGAGTACTGCGTGACGATCGAGTGGTTGTCGCCCGTGAACACCCAGAAGTCGCCGCCCCACTGCGCGAACGCGAACGCCGCGTGGTCGTTGACCGCGCTCGTCCGGTAGACGACCTCGGTGGCGCCCGTGGTCTTGTTCAGACCGGCGATCACCCCCGACCCGACGCTGAACGCGAAGAGCTTCTTGTCCTGACCGGTGAGCTCCGTTCGACCGTACGTGAGCGAGCCCTTGAAGCTCAGCTCGAACGTCTTCGTGTCGAGCGCGGCGAGGCCGGCGCCCGCGACGAACAGCGTCTCGCCGTTCGCCGAGGTCCCGTCCAGCGAGTAGCCCATTCCGAAGTTCTCGAACCCGGTCTGACCGGGCCGGAACGCGGTCGTCTTGCACGTGGCGTCGGCCGTGTCGACGGCGTAGAGGCGGCCGTCCGTGTACTCGACCCACGCGGTGCCATGACGATCGATCGCCATCGAGAACGTCCCCGCCGTCGTGGGGCACGCCACTTGACCGACGCGTACGAACTCCACCTTCTCGGGATAGAAGCGATACAGCGCCTTGTCGGTGGCGAGGACGTAGATCTGCTTCGTCGTCTCCGCGCACTCCACGTCTTCGGGAATCGGCGCGGTCATGCCGTTGAACGCGCCGGCCTCGTCCGGCGGCGCCGCCTCGGGCAGCAACGGACCCGAATCGAGATCGACGGGCGACGTGCCGTTGGCCGTCGCGCAGTGGAGCAACGGCAGGACGCCGAGCGCGACCAGCGCGACGAGGCAAGACGCTGCTGCTCGATGCGCATGCAAATGCGAGTGCTGAGGCGTATGCGTGCGCTTGCTCAAAACGTCCCCGCTGCCGGTCCGCATGGTTTGGTGAGGCACTGGCCCAGCACGCACGGCTGCGACTGCGCCGCGTCGCACTTGGTCCCGCAGCCTCCGCAGTTGAGCGGGTCGTTGGCGACGTTGGCCTCGCAGCCGTCGTCGAGGCGGCTGTTGCAGTTGGCGAAGCCCGCGTAGCAGACGTAGCCACAACGACCCTTCGCGCAGGTCGGGCTCCCGTTGGCCGTCGCGTCCTGCGCTCCGAGGCATCCGTTCCCGCACGCGCCGCAGTTGTCCGGGTCGACGTTCACGTCGACGCAGCGGTTATCGCAGCGGACCGTGCCGGGCGGGCACATGCATGTACCGTCCGTGCAGTCCTGACCGGCGTCGCACTTGTGCCCGCAGCCGCCGCAGTTCAGCGGGTCGTCGTGCTCGTCGACCTCGCAGCCGTCAGCGCAGAGGTCGAAGTTGCAGTTGCCGAAGAGGCGCTTGCACGAGATGTGACAGCCACCGCCCGAGCACGTCCACTCGGTGCTCGGCGGCTGGAGGTTCGGTCCGCAGAGCCACTCCGGGCTGTCGCTCTTCGGCGGGACGCACTTCGTGTCGCACGATCCGCAGGCGAGGTTGTCGTGGTCGAGGTTCTTGCACTCCTTCCCGCACTGCGTGAAGCCGGTCGGACAGCCGCACGCGCCCTTCCAGCAGATGTCGCCGGTCTTGCAGACGTTGCCGCAGCCGCCGCAGTTGAGCGGGTCGTCGCCGGTGAGCACCTCGCAGCCGTCGGAGTCCTGATGGTTGCAGTCGGCGGCGAGCTCGTCGCACGCGATCGCGCACTTCGACCCGGTGCACACCGACGTGGCGTGGTGCGACGACGGCTGGCTCGGACACTCGTTGCCACACGACCCGCAGTTGCCGACGTCGCGACTCGTGTCCGTCTTGCAGAACAGGCCGCCGGGGCAGCTCGCCCAGGGAGCGGGGCAGTCGGTGGAGACGCAGACGGCGAGCGGCGACGGGTTGTTGGGGCTCGCTCCGAAGAACGCCGGATCGGACGGGATGTCCGACGTCACCGAGCGAGCGCACGACGCCTGCAACGTCAGCGTGACGGCGGCAGTGGCGAGGAGCGTGGCGGCGCGGAGCAGGGCGGTCATGGGAGGCGAAGGGGACGCGACGCGAGGACGGACCCGCGCGTGCAAGAGGTGCGCCGCTCGAGCCCAGCGCGATGTTCGGCTGATTTGGCATGTCCGGCGACCGCCCGCTAGGGCGCTAACGCCGTGTGGCGTGAGCGATGTGATCCGCACGCCGGCGCAGCAAGGGCCTTTACGGTGTAAAGGTCCATGCTATGCCCTCGCCCATGACGTCCTCGACGGCTCGTGGCTCCGCGTTCGCGCGGCTCTCCCTCGCGGCGCTCGCCACGCTTGCGGCGTTCGCGGCGTTCGCCACGTTTGCGATCACGGGCCTCGCCTGCACATCCACGAAGCCCGCGCCGCCGGTCGTCGCGGCGAGCGGACCCGACGAATCGGACAACGGCCCCGAGGATGCGGGCGTGGTGCCGGCGTGGCTCTCCGGCGCGAAGGTGATCGTCGCCGGCCCCGACGACACCTCGCTCGATTGCCGCGCCGTCATCTGCCGGCACAACGAGAACACCGATCTCGTCGCCTGGAACGGCGCCATCTGGTTCATCCACCGCACCGCGGTCAGCCAGGTGCTCGGCCCGAACAGCGCGCTCCATGTCTACAAGTCGCTCGACGACGGCGTGACCTTCAGCGAGACCGCGCGCATCGACGCGCCGCTGGACCGTGACATCCGCGATCCGCACTTCTACGTCGTGGGCGGTCGTCTCCACGTGAAGGCGCTCGCCCGGCTCGCGGTGCTCTCCGAGCGTGACTCCAACGTCGACACGCTCGCGATGGAGATGCACTCGGACGACGGCGTCGTCTGGTCGGACTTCACGCCCATCGGCCCCAAGGGACAGAGCTTCTGGCGGATCAAGGAGCACGCGGGCACGTACTTCACGGCGGCCTACGAGGACGGCGACAAGGCGGTCACGCTCTTCTCGTCGACCGACGGGCTCGCCTGGACGAAGGGCCCGCTCGTCTACGGCACGAGCGAGGACACGCCGCTCGAGACCGAGCTCGTGTTCATGCCTTCCGGAAAGCTCCTCGCGCTCGTGCGCATGGACGGCTCCGAGAACGAGCTCCTCGGCGACAAGGGTCGCCTGCGCACGAAGGTCTGCTGGGCAGACGCGCCGTACACGACGTTCGATTGCCCGGACGAGATCGCCGGCCAGCGGCTCGACGGGCCGGTCGCATTCTTCGCAGGCGAGCGTCTCTTCGTCATCGCGAGGAAGCACCTCCAGGGCACGGGGAAGAAGCGCACGAGCCTCTTCGAGATCGGCGGACATCTCGCCGGCGGGCCGCTCTCGATCAAGGAGTGGGGCGAGCTCCCCAGCGCCGGCGATACCTCGTACGCGGGTGTCGCCATGCGGAGCGACGGCAAGGTCCTCGTGACGTGGTACTCGGGCCGCCTCGACAAGGACGAGATCTGGCTGCTCGGGATGATCGAGGCGACCAACGTGTGGCAAGGCGTGATCGACCTCACGAGGCTCTAGGAGCGTGTGGGCCTGACTAGCCTGACGAGAAGGAGACGCCGCTCCACAGCTTCCGGAGATCGTCGGGGAGCTGCGATTCGACGTGCCTCGCTTCGCCCTCGGAGATCTGCGAGCGCACGAACGCGAACACGGTGCCGGCGATCTCTTCCGCCTGTCCGAAGCTCACGCGTGCGCGCGCCGCGACGCGCTTGCAGAACTGGATGCGGTCCATCGCGGGCAGACCGTTGAGCGGCACGAACGAGAGGAGCTCGTCCAGCCGCGACGGGAGCTGAGCCTCCAGATCGAGGACCCCGCGGATCGGGATGCGCTCTTCGAGCGTCGCGATCACGGCGATCGCCCGCCGCTCGGCCTCCGGGATCGTGTAGTTGCCGACCGCCGCGAGGTTGCGAACGAAGCGCGCGAACGTGGTCCCCGCGCGCGAGGCATGACGCGCCGCTCGCGCTTCGAGCGCCTTCCTCGAGACGTGCACGGCTCGACCAGGATCATCTTGCGTGTGGCTCAGCGGTCGCATGGCGGTGCCTCCCTCTTCGTCGCTCCGAAGATGCATCGCGCATGCCTGGCGAATCTAGGGGTAAGCGAGATGCTCCCGGTCCCACTTCGCGAGCGTCGACCCTGCGTCGTACGTGCTCTGCGCGAAATCGAGGATCGCCTTCGCCGGATCCGATGAGCGGCGCACGACGTCATAGGGCAGCAGCGCCTCCTTCAGCTGATTGCTGTAGATCGCGCCGTCGGGGCGGAAGCGCTGCCCCGCGTAGCCCTTGGGCTCGGGCGCCGTGTACGAATAGAACGCGGCGTCGATCGCGCCGCTCCACGGATCGCCCGGCCAGAAGCCGAGCGAGCAGACCTCCTCGTCGTAGGCCACGCGCTCGACGAGCCCCTTGCGCGCGGGCGCGCGTTTTCCGTTGAACCGCGAGACCGCGAGATCGAAAGCACCCCAGAAGAAGTGTACCGGGCTGGACTTCCCGCGGAACCCCGCCCGGAACGCCTGGAACACCGGCTCGACGCGCCGCAGGACCTCGAAGAAGCGATGCGCGTGCTCGCGATCGTACGTCGCGTGCTCGGCGTCCTCGGCGAGCGGCGTGGTGACCGGGCATTCCTGCGGCGCGGTGTGAATCTGGACGTGAACGTCGATCGCGTGCAGCTCGGCGAAGAGCGCTGCGTAGAAGTCGCACACCGGGCGGGCCACGAGCGGAAGCGTGCGAACGCGGCCGTCCGAGCTCTGGATGACGAGGCGGTGATCGACGAGATCGAAGTCGATCGAGAGCGTGCGGTCCCGGTATGGCATCGGCGACGTGGTCAGGCCGCGCGCCGTGACGTAGAGCGGCACGTTCCACCACTCGTTGACGACGGGGGTGAGCGCGAGACGGATCTTTCCGACGACCTGCGTGTAGAGGAGCAGCGTTGCGTAGGTGTCACGCCACTGGTTGATCGGGAGCTCGGGCCAGTTGCTCATGGGAGTCCTTCCTTGCGACGACGCAGGAAGGTGCTTACGAGCTGGCCGCTCCGCAATGCGTCACTCCGGCGATGCGTCGCTCGCCGCCGCATCACCCCCGCCGTCGG
>JAYTZB010000451.1:0-6317 GCA_043742085.1 Polyangiaceae bacterium | reverse complement strand
CGCCCGACGGCGAGGCGGTGACGTCGGGCGACGACGAGGGTTTTGCGAGCGGGAGCGGTGCGGGCATCGTGTCCTCCGTGGACACGATGAAAGTACGTTCCGAAAGTGACGAATCGCTTCCGGCGTTAGCGCGGGGGCGTTCGCTTTCGTCGCGTCTTCGGCTTTCGCATCGCGTCGTCCCTACGCGCGACGTGCAGACCGAATGCGGCCGCGAATCTCTGCACCGCCGACCACGACGAAGTGAGACCAGCCGCGGTTCGACCCGGACGCGCGATCCTGAGCGGCGCGATCGCTACGCGTGCGCGTTCGAGCATGGCCGGCGTTGGCGCATCGAACGCTGTCGGACGTGACGGCGCGGAGTCCCTCAGCTTCCTCAGCACGTAATCGAGACGGACCGCGGGATCACTCGGAAGCGGTGCGAGAAAGATAGCGTCGAGGGTCCGCATCCACGGCTCGGCTTGCTCATCGCGAGAAAGCCACTGCTCGATCACGCGGTGCGCGTCCGCGATCAGACGCACTGGCGCCTCGCTCGCGCCAGCCACGACCGTCAGCAGATTCCGCAGCTCTGCGGCGCGCGCGGCGAGTGCGGGTGGAACGGGCGCCATGGGCTCGCCCACGGCCTTGTGTGCGGCTATCACCTCGCCGATCGATGCCGGTCCAATGACGTGCTCGGCGTCGTGCGCCGCTCGCCGCATCTCTTCGTTTGTTGCCGGCCCGACCAGCAGATCCGGGTTAGTCACGATCAAGCCGGCCTCGTCGAGACCGTGAACACTCGCAAGCTTTTGAGCGACGGCATCGAGGTACAGAGCTGCAGGATTCGGCGCACGAAGGAAGCGCACCACGGGCTTTGCGGCCATGCGTTCGCCGTGCGCGCGCGTCACCTCCATCGGGTCGAATTCCGGCGCGTCCGGCGCGCTCGCGGTCGTCTTGCTTGAGCGCTTGGCGCGCGTCTTCTTCTTCTTCTTCGGTGCCACGACTACCCTCGCGTTGCTTCGCCTGCAGGATGCTAGCGCCTGCGCCGCGCTTCTCTCTCTACACGTCGCTCGGCGCGAACGAACCACTCGGGATGGTCGGCGCTGATACCCTCAGCTCATGGCGGGAAGACTCACGTTGCTGATCGCATTCGCATTCGTTGGGTGCGACGCGGGCCAAGCCGGACCGCCAGCCGGCGCTGACGCCGGCAACGTCTCGCCGGTTGCGGTGCCCGACGCCGCGGTCGCCCGCCAGCCGCAAGAGGCGACGCGCGATGATCTCGCCCCCGACGAGCCACTCAAGCGCGAGTACGCGAGTAGTCGTGTGGTCGCTGAGCCGAAGGGCAAGTGGGAGCTGTCGATCGAATACCCCGACCAAGAGATTAAGCAATTTCGGATTGCTGGCGGCGCGCTTCCCCTCAGGTCGCCGCATTGGCGCTGCGTAACCTCGCCGGTGATGACGTATGGCACGACCAGCGACGTCGAACACGTCGAGCTGTATTGCGCCTACGGCAAGGGCGCTAGCGCCGCGGTCTCGACGGTTCTTCTCTGGAAGCGACCGATGCCGATCACGACGGAAACCACGACGCTCCACGAAGGCGAAGCCGGCGCGCGACAGGCCACGAACATCACCCTCACCTGCAAAGCGAACTGACATCAGCCGCGCGCCTTCCGACGCGTTGCTAGGTCGACCACGTTGGCGCTCAGCGCCGCTTGCACCTCGGATAGCTCACGCTCGATAGCATCGGCGTCGACCCATCGCCGCTCAGCACGAGCCCGCTGCAACTCCCTCGTCAGAGCGGCGACCGGCCCGCTGACCGGTACCGGTTCCGCTGCAGACTCTTCGGGACCGTCACCAGAATGGCGGGCTACGGGTGTGGACTCAATCTCCGCGTTCGCCGCTGAAAGCGCCGTTTCAGTCAGCTCCGGCGTCGATTCGATCTGCAGGTTCGACCCCCGGAGGGGCCACCAGGACACGCGATCACTTCGGCGGATTGACCGTGCCGCCGCCCGGCTTGCAGCCATCCGCCGACTGCTGGATCGCCGCGAGCGCCGCGGTGAAGACGGCAGGGTCGCCGTCGCCGACGTTCCAGTGACGACACGGACCGGCGCCGTCGCCGCAACCATCGGTGATGGTGCCGACCGCATCGCCATGGAGCGGAGCGTTTCCGCCCTGCGCGATCGCCTCGAGGTTCTTGAACGTCGCGCCCTGCATGCCGATGACGTACGTGCGGATCGACGTGGCCGTGTGATGCGCCTCGAGCAACGCGGAGAGGTGACCGAGGTTCTCGTCGCAGCCGTTCGGATCGCCGTCGGTGATGAGGATGCCGATGGTCACGTGCCCCGGGCGCCGGTTGGCGGCGGTGAAGCGCGTCAGCCCGCGGATGGCCGCTTCCGTCGGCGTGCCGCCGCCGGCTCCGCCGCCCTGGTTGGGCGACGTCGAGTTGAGGAGCGGATCGAAGGCGCTGCTCGGAAGGGTCGTGTACGACGCGGCCGGCATGGCGGCCACGTTGTAGAGATCGCCGGTCCCGCAGAGCGCGTCCGACCCGTTGTCGAGCGGGAAGAACTGCATCGCCGCGGCCTGCTCCATCGAGCCCGCCGACTTCAGGTAGCCGGAGACCGCGTTGATCGAGCGGCACCACTTCGAGGCCGTCGTGTCGCCGAGCTTGCAGTCGGCGCCCATGCTGCCGGAGCGATCGAACATGATGAACATGTCGACCGGCGCGGTGCAGGAGCCGCCGTCGCCGCTCGAGCCGCTCGTGCCGCCCTCGCCGCTCGAGCTGCCGCCGAAGCTGCTGCTGCCGTTGGTGCCACCACTGGCTCCGCTCGTTCCGCTGGCGCCACTGCTCGTGCCGCCGCTCGTGCCGAAGCCGTTGTCGGTTCCGCTCGAAGAGCCGCAGGCGATCACTGCCGCCGCGCCGAAGGCCAACACGACGCCGAGGTGAGTGCGAAGATGCATGACCCTCAGCCTAGCCGGCCTTGAGCCCGAGGCCACCCCTCCGATGGCGAGCAGGGGGAGGTACACGCATGCACCAGGCGGCAAAAAACGCGGCCTCGAGCCCTCATCGAAGCTGCTCGGAGGCCGCTCTTGCCCGTATGCTCCGACGCTCCAAGATCTTGCCGAGGGGGCACTCGATGCGTCGCAGCTGGCTTATTTCTACGGTCTTCGTATCGGCGACCTCGATCGCGTGCACGGCGCTGCTCGGCGACTACAACACGAACGGCACGGCCACCGTCAATGGCGAGGGCGGGACGAGCGGCGGCCCTGGCGGGTGCGCCGACACGGAGAAGACGTGCGGCGGCACGTGCGTGTCGAAGGCCGACCCCAACGCGGGCTGCGCCACGGCGGTCTGCACCCCCTGCGCTGCGATGACGAATGCCGCGCCCGCGTGCAAGGCCGGCGGCTGCTCGTTCACGTGCAACGCCGGGTTCGACGACTGCGACGGAAACCCCGCCAACGGCTGCGAGGCCAAGACCTCCTCCGACGCCGCCAACTGCGGAAAATGCGGCGACCCGTGCGGAGCCACCAACACCACCAGCACGGCCCTCTGCATGGCCGGCAAGTGCGCGTTCACGTGCAACGCCGGCTTCGCGCACTGCAGCAGCACCAACGCGACCGGCTGCGAGACCAGCATCGAGAAGGATCCGCTCAACTGCGGAGCGTGCGGTCACTCGTGTCTCGGCGGCGCTTGCACGAAGGGAAAGTGCGAACCCTTCCAGCTCGCGAGCACGTCATCGCCGAGCGGCCTCGCCGTCGACAAGACGCACGTCTACTTCACGGCGCCGTCGCTCGGGACCATCGACCGCGTCCAGCGCGACGGCACCTGCATGCCCGCGTCGCCGTGTCCCCAGGCGTTCGCCGGCGCCGGCGCCGGCGATCCCATCTCGGGCCCTCAGACGCGCGGTGCGACCGCGATCGTCAGCGACGGGACCGACGTCTACTGGACCGCCGATGCCGCGGGCCTCGTGGTCAAGCGGTCCGCGACCCTTCCGCCCGGACCGCTCAAGACGCTCGGCTCCGCGGTGTCGACGGCCCCCGGCTACCTCGCGCTCGGCGGCGGCAAGCTGTGGTGGACGACCGGCTTCGCGAACGTCGACAACGCACCGCACGTCCGCGGCGTGAATCCTGACGGGACGGCCCTCACCACGGTGGCGAGCTACGGTGCGCCCATCGCGCAGTTCGCAGGTCGCGGCGGCGTCGCCACCGACGGGACCAGCGTCTACTGGGCATCGGAGAAGGTGAGCGCCGTCTACCACGCGGCATTCGCCGACCCTGCGTGCGGCGAAGGCCCGTCGAGCTCGGTGCCTTGCAAGACGTATGGCGGCGGCGCGGCGAACCCGTACGGCGTCGCCGTCGATGACACCTTCGTGTACTGGACGGAGCCGGGCTCCGGCATCGTCAAGCGAGCACCGAAGGCGGGCGGCGCGGTGAGCTTCGTCGCGACCGGCCAGGACACTCCGCAAGCGATCGCCGTCATGGGCACATTCGTCTACTGGGGCAACAACCTGGCTGCGGGCGGTAGCATCCGACGCGCCCCGCAGGTCGCCGCGACCTGCGCTGCCGCCGCATGCGAGAAGGTCGCCGACGTCGGCGCCCCCGACTCGATCATCGCCGCCGACGATGGGCTCTACTGGGTGAACAACCGGTCGAACGGCGGCGTGTTCCGTCTCGCGAAGTAGCGAGCACGCGCTCGCTCTCGCTGTCGCTGCTCACCAGCCGCCGTCGATGTTCTTCATCATGTCGTACGGGTGACCGATCTCGGGCGCGCTCGTCGAATCGAGACGCGCGATGACGTCCGCCGGTAGCTCGAGATCGCCGGCCCCCAGGTTCTCTTCGAGCTGCGCCACGGTGCGCGCGCCGAAGATCACCGAGGACACCACCGGCCGCGCGAGCAGCCACGCGAGGGCCACCTGGCTCGGTGTCTTTCCGAGCTCGCTCGCGATCGCGACCAGCGCATCGACGATGGCCCAGTTCCGCTCGGTATCGAAGCCCTTGTAGCGCTCCTTCCACTGGCCGAGGCGCGTGCCCTCGGGCGGTGCCTGACCGCGGCGGTACTTGCCGGTGAGCAGACCCGATGCGAGGGGCGACCACGGGAGGATGCCGAGCCCGAACTTGGTGCACAGCGGCACGTGCTCGCGTTCGATGGCGCGCGTGGCGAGGTTGTACTGGGTCTGCAGCGTGACGAAGCGGTCCAGGCTGCGCTTGTCGGAGACCCAGAGCGACTCCATCAGCCGGTACGCGGCGTAGTTCGAGGCGCCGAAGTAGACGATCTTGCCGGCGCGCACCGCATCGTCGAGCGCACGAACCAGCTCCTCTTCCGGGGTGCGGAGATCCTGCATGTGGATCTGGTAGAGGTCGATGCGATCGGTGCCGAGACGCGTGAGACTCGCGTCGATGGCGCGCGTGATGCGCATCCGTGAGGCACCGGTGCCGTTCGGGCCCGGCGCCATGCGGAAGCGTCCCTTGGTCGCGACCACCATCTTCTCCCGCGCCTTGCGCGACGCGATCCACGAGCCGAAGACGCGCTCGGAGAGGCCGTCCTGTCCGTAGACATCCGCGGTGTCGACGAAGTTGATGCCGGCCTCGAGCGCGCGGTCGAGCACGGCGAAGCTCTCCTTCTCGTCGGAGCCCACCTTGTGCATCATCGACTTCTCGTCGGCGTCGCCGAAGGTCATCGCTCCGAGACAGAGCACCGAGACCTGCGTTCCGGTCACACCCAGCTGGCGATAGCGCATGCCGCGCACGATACACCGCGCGTGCACCGCGGTCAGCGCGCAGTCATCACTTGAACTTGCTGTGGCACTCCTTGCACGTCGCCTTCATGCCCGCGAGCGCATCGGAGGAGGCCTTCTGATCCTTCGCTGCCGCTGCCTTGCCGAGCGCCTCGGCCTTGCCGTGGAGCTGGTCGGCGAGCTTGTCGAAGTCGGGGCCCTTCGAAAAATCCTTCGCCTTCGTGCTCGTCGCCTGGATGCGGTTGGAGACCTCCGCGAAGGCCGCGTAGTCCGCGTCGGTGTAGCTCGCGGCGCCCGCCTTCTTCATCTCGGGGTCGGCGATGGTGGCCTGGGAGTCCATCAGATCGCTGAGCGACGTGAGCTTCGGCACGTCGGCCGCCGCCACGTCGCGATGGGGCGGGCCGCACGCGGCAAGGGCGCCCGAAGCGAGGAGCGCGCCCGAAAAGACTACGGCGGAGAGGATGGTGGCCTTCGACATGGCCGGCAGACTACTGACGGTCGCCGTCAATATCGAGGCGATCCTGCTGCGATCGCGCACGCCGAGCGGCATGGCCGAGTGGCATGTGGCGTGCTAGCTGCTCCGACGATGACGTCGCGCGCCTCCGCTCTGCT
>JAYTZB010000450.1:0-8151 GCA_043742085.1 Polyangiaceae bacterium | reverse complement strand
TTCGAGCCGATCGCGTTCGAGGTGCACGAGTACGTCGACTCCGACTTCTCCGGCACCCGCGACGGTGACTGCTCCAACAAGAGCACCGGGCACTTCGAGGACTTCCGCCACTGGCTCATCGACAACGACGCACGTGGCTTCGTCGGCGAGTTCGCGGTCCCGCGCAACTGCGCGTACGTCGCCAGCGAGTTCGCGGCTTACTTCGAGAAGCACGCCAAGCAGTTCGAGGGCTGGACGTACTGGGGCGGCGGACCGTGGTGGCCGAAGAGCTACTTCCTGTCGATCGATCCGGGGAACCTGGCGCACGGCGCGATCCTCCCGCAGCTCTCGAAGCACCTCGACGACTTCGCGGGCGCGGTCCCCAACCGCTGCGGGCGCGGCCCGCTGCCGGCGACGCCGAAGAGCCTCGGCTCCGAGGACCTCGAGCTGGTCCAGGGCGACACTGAGTGACCCTCGCGACGCATGCGCCCCGCGAAGGTCCGCCCGCAGGTTGCGCAGACCTTCGCGGGAAGGTTCGGGGGCGCCATCCTCGGGTGATGCCGCGGGGGCCTGACCGTTGCGAGAATTCCGATGGCCGCGCAACGGGGACGTTGCGTCGGCCATCGGACACTCATCGTGCCCGGCCCACCCTCCAACGGTAACGATTCCGCTGACCCAGGCGAGAGGGCGCTGCGCGAGGCCCTTCCCGAGGCGGTCGCCCATCGCGTTCGCTGCCGGGTCTCGCGGCCTCCGAAGAGCGAGGCTCGCATGGTCCTCTACTGGATGCGCATGGCGGTGCGCGACCACGAGAACCCGGCGCTCGATGCCGCCGTCGCTGCCGCGAACGCGCTCGACCTCCCGGTGCTCGTGTATCACGCCGTCTCGGAGCGTTACCCCTACGCCTCCGACCGCCACCACACGTTCATTCTCGAAGGTGCGAGGGATGTCGCTGCAGGGCTCGAGGCACGCGGTATCCGCTACGCGCTGCACGTCGAGCGCCCCGGCGCGCGCGGGCCCATGCTCATCGAGCTCGCGGAGCTTGCCGCGCTCGTCGTGACGGAGGACGTCCCGGTACCGCCCCTCGACGCCTGGACGGCGCGACTCGGAGCACGCCTCGAAGACGCGGGCGTTCCGCTCTGGACGGTCGACGCCTCCTGCGTCGTTCCCATGCCGCTCGTCGCGAAGCGCTATGACCGCGCCTACGCCTTCCGAGCTGCGTCACGACGCCTGGCCTCGGCCGCGCTCGCGGGAGCATGGAAGGACGTTGCGCCGCAGCAGCCGCCCGCGCGACACCCGCTACCCTTCACGCCGATCGACGCTCGAGCCCTCGACGACCGCTCCCTGGCGAGCCTGGTGGCGGAGTGCGAGATCGATCACGGCGTCGGGCCCGTCCGCGAGTGGCGCGGTGGTTCACGCGCCGGCTACGCGCGCTGGGACGCGTTTCGCGACGAGAAGCTCCAAGGCTACGCCCGCCGCCGCAACGATCCGCTTCTCGACGGCACGAGCCGACTATCGCCCTATCTTCACTACGGCCACGTCTCTCCGCTCCGCATCGCGCGCGAGACCGCGCTCATGCCGGGCGCAGGAGCCGACAAGTTCCTCGACGAGCTGCTCGTCTGGCGTGAAGTGGCGTGGCACTTTGCTGCCCACGTGCCGCGCGGAGAGCTCGAGACGCTCGAGCCCCTTCCCGAGTGGGCCCGCGCAACGCTCGCCGAGCACGCAGGGGCTCCGCGAGAACCGCTCACGATGGATCGCCTCGAGCGCGGGCACACCGGCGATGCGCTCTGGGATGCGTGCCAGCGCTCGCTGCTCGCTCACGGCGAGCTGCACAACAACCTGCGCATGACGTGGGGCAAGGCGGTGCCGGCGTGGACCAAGGACGCCGAAGCTGCGCGACGCGCCCTCGTCGAGCTCAATCACCGCTACGCGCTCGACGGTCGCGATCCCGCGTCGTATGGCGGGCTCTACTGGTGCCTCGGGCTCTTCGACCGTCCCTTCACGCCCCCATCCGCGGTGCTCGGGACGGTGCGGCCGCGTCCCACCGCAGCGCATGCGGCGCGGCTCGACGTCGCTGCCTACGTGCGTCACGTGGCGCGGCCCACGCGCACGGGGGTGCGGCGCGTGGCGGTGATCGGAGCGGGCCTCGCGGGCCTCGCGTGCGCGCGCACGCTCACCGACCACAACGTCGACGTCGTGCTCTTCGACAAGGGCCGGTCGCCAGGCGGGAGGCTCGCAACGCGCCGACGTCCACCGCACACCTTCGATCTCGGCGCTCAGTACTTTACCGCGCGCGATCCGAGGTTCAGGAGACACGTGGAGTCCTGGCTCGACGATGGCGTGTGCGCGCCATGGCGGGGTCGCATCGTCGCGCTGGACGGCGCGGGCGGTCCTGCACGCCCCACCCCGCCGCAGGAACGTCTCGTGGGCACTCCGGACATGAACGCGCTCGCGCGTCACCTCGCCGCCGATCTCCACGTGACCACCGGGCAGCGCGTCGATCGCATCGAGCGCGTGGCCGGGATGCTCACGCTGAGAGGCACCACGGCGCCTGAAGGCGTCACGCTCGGTCCTGCCGGTCCAAGCGAGCACGGGAGCATGGAGCTCGGAATCTTCGACTGCGTCGCGCTCTGTCTCCCGGCCGACCAGGCGGCAGGCCTCCTCGAGCCGATCAGCGCAAGGCTCGCGCGAGAGGCCCGCGATGTGCCCTTCGATCCTTGCTTCGTCGTCGGCCTCGCCGCGGCACGTGACGATGATGCGCTCCGCGCGCTCGCTTACGACGGCGCGTTCATCGGTCGCGAAGGTGAGCCAAGCGCGTCATCGCTCTCGTGGGTGGCACGCGACTCGAGCAAGCCGGGGAGACCTCCGGGGGAGCGCTGGGTGCTTCATGCCTCGGCGGCGTGGTCTCGCGTCGCCCGCGACATGCCGGGCGAGGAAGTGGAGGCCGCGATGATCGCCGAGCTCTCGCGGCTCTTCGACCTGGGGCCTCGAGAGCCCGAGCTCGCGTTCGCCCATCGCTGGGCCTATGCGCGCGCCGTTCGGCCGCTCGATCGCGGCGCGCTCTTCGACGAGGACGTGCGCGTGGGCGCCTCCGGCGACTGGGCGTGCGGTGGCCGCGTGGAGGGCGCGTTCCTGGCGGGCGTCGCGCTCGCAGGACGGGTGCTCGGACTGCCCGAGCCGGCTCGCGCTCCGGCCACGGCAGACGGAAGCGGCTGACACCTCTCGCACGCGTCCGTAGAGCCGGCGCGATGGGCGACTCACCGCGTCGCGCTGCGGAGGGCGTGGGCGTCGAGGTTGCTTCGCGGGATGGTGCGGAGCGCTTTCGCCTCGGTCGCCTCGAGGACGACGGGCGGCGCCACGCCGGCAGCCTCGGCCTCGGCCCAGCGCGCCGCGCACAGGCACCAGCGGTCGCCCGCGCGCAGGCCAGGAAAGCCGCGCGCCGGGGTCACGAGGTCGTTGCCGCGCGCCACGGTGAAGCGGAGAAACTCCTCGGTGACCTTCGCGCAGACCACGTGGACGCCGACGTCATCCGGTCCCGTCGCGCATCGCCCGTCGCGATAGACGCCGGTCATGGGCGCCGTCGAGCAGGTCGCGAGAGTCGCGCCGTCGACGCTGCTTGCGGTCTTGTCCGAAGCCCGCTCGTCGGCGCGTGGAGGTAGGACACAGCTCGCGGGTGACGCCACGAGGGCGGCGTTCGACGCGGTCGCGGGAGCGGGCGCCGGCGCGCACGAAGGAGCCGATGCCGCGCTCGGCGCGCTGCCGGTGGAGCCCGGCGCGCACGCCGAAACGACGCAGGCTACGACGCTGAAGGTGACGGGGGCGCGAAGGAGAAAAACGTTTCGATTCACGAGAGAGAGGCCTAGGGGCGACGGGGTCGGCTGGCCAGGGGTCCCCGACGCTCGCCGAGGCCGGCGTCGGGCTCGGGGCGTGGCTTCCCTTCGCGCCGCCCGCGCGCTAGTGACCACGGCACCGTTCAGCCCGCCCGGGAGGCCTCCGCGATGATCGACGACCAGCTTCGTGAATGCCTGACCTTCGACGACGTCCTGCTGCTTCCCGCGTACAGCGAGGTCCTTCCGCGCGACGTCGACATCAAGACCAGGCTCTGCCGTGGCCTCGAGCTCAACACGCCGCTCGTCAGCGCCGCGATGGACTCGGTCACCGAGCATCGCGCCGCGATCACCATGGCGCGCGAGGGAGGCATCGGCATCCTCCACAAGAACCTCCCGCCGGCCGATCAGGCGCGCGAGGTCGAGCGCGTGAAGCGCGCCGAGAGCGGCATGGTCCTCGCGCCCGTCACGGTGCGCCCGAGCCAGTCGCTCCGCGAGGCGCTCGGCATCATGCGCGAGCACGACATCTCCGGGGTGCCCGTCGTCGAGGGTGATCGCCCGGTGGGCATCCTCACCGCGCGTGACATCCGCTTCGAGCGCAACCTCGACCAGCCGGTGAGCGCGCTCATGACCAAGGAGCTCGTCACCGTCTCCCCGGGTGTCACGCCCGACGAGGCCAAGGCGCTGCTGCACCAGCATCGCATCGAGAAGCTGCTCGTCGTCGACGGCGGCAAGCTCGTCGGCCTCGTCACCATCAAGGACATCCTCCAGGCCGATCGCAACCCGCTCGCCTCGAAGGACGAGAAGGGTCGGCTCCGCGTGGGCGCCGCCATCGGCCCCGGTCCCGACCGCGACGAGCGCGCGGCCGCCCTCGTCGCCGCCGGCGTCGACGTCATCGTCATCGACACCGCGCACGGTCACTCCAAGGGCGTCGTCGACGCCGTCCGCGCCATCAAGAAGGCGTACCCCAACGTGCCGGTCATCGCCGGCAACGTCGCCACCGCCGATGCCACCGAGGCGCTCATCGAGGCGGGCGCCGACGGCGTGAAGGTCGGCATCGGACCGGGCAGCATCTGCACCACGCGCGTCGTCGCGGGCATCGGCGTCCCGCAGATCACCGCCGTGAGCGACTGCGCTCGCGTCGGCGATCGCCACGGCGTTCCGATCATCGCCGACGGCGGCGTGAAGCACTCCGGCGACATCACCAAGGCCATCGCCGCGGGCGCCGCCGCCGTGATGATCGGCTCGCTCTTCGCGGGCACCGACGAGTCGCCCGGCGATCTCGTCCTCTTCCAGGGCCGCAGCTACAAGGTCTATCGCGGCATGGGCTCGATGGGCGCGATGAAGAAGGGGAGCAAGGACCGCTACGGCCAGAGCGGCACCGCCGACGAGAAGCTCGTGCCCGAGGGCATCGAAGGACGCGTCCCGCATCGCGGCTCGCTCGCGTCGATCCTGCACCAGCTCGTGGGCGGCCTCCGCTCCGGCATGGGCTACACGGGATCGAAGAACATCAAGGAGCTGCGCTCGAAGACCAAGTTCATCCGCGCCACCTCGCAGGGGCTCCGCGAGAGCCACGTCCACGACGTGATCATCACCGAAGAAGCGCCCAACTACCACTCACGCTGAGCGGGGTAGGGGAGCTCTTCGCGGGACCATCGCCATGAAGCGCAGCATCACCGCGTACTGGATGGGGCGCGTCGGTTACGAGCGCGCGCATGCCCTCCAGCAGACGCTCGTCGATGCGCGCATCCAAACCCCCGATCGCTTCGGTGACGTGATCCTGCTGCTCGAGCACGATCCGGTGGTGACGCTCGGTCGCGGCGCTAAGGAGGAGAACATCCTCGCCGGCGACGAGGATCTCCGCGCCCGTGGCGTCACCGTGTCCGAGACCGGCCGCGGCGGCGACGTCACGTTCCACGGACCGGGACAGCTCGTTGCCTATCCCATCATCGACCTCAAGCCCGAACGCTGCGACGTCCGCAAGTACGTGCGCGATCTGGCCGAGGTGATGATCCGCATCGCGCGCGATCACGGCGTCGCGGCTGGCGTGCTCCCCGGCGATCCCAAGTACGTCGGCGTCTGGGTCGACGAGAGCGCGCCGACCATCTGGGACGAGGCGCTCTCCCTGGCGGCATCTCGCGGCGAAGCGCCTGCCGCGGCGGAGAGCTCACCGCGACTCGCAAAAATAGGGGCGATCGGCGTTCGGCTCACGCGCTGGATCACCATGCACGGCTTCGCGCTGAACA
This sequence comes from Polyangiaceae bacterium, assembly GCA_043742085.1. Classification (GTDB taxonomy): domain Bacteria; phylum Myxococcota_A; class Polyangia; order Polyangiales; family Polyangiaceae; genus Labilithrix. Next base: position 2,102 of record JAYTZB010000450.1, on the reverse strand, counting down.
TCGCGACCGACCTCTCGGGGTTTCGCCTCATCGTGCCGTGCGGGATCCAGGCGCTCGGCGTCGCGTCGCTCACCACGCTCGGCATGGAGCCTCCGTCGGTCGAGGAGGTGGCGCGTCGCTCGCTACCTCACTTCGCAGGTGTCTTCGACGCCGACGTCGTGCTCGCCGATGGCGCGCTGCTCGCCGCGCTCGTCGCTGCCGGCGACGGCGCCGCCGCCGCCGCCGCGTCGCAGCCTGCCGTGGGGTGAGCCTCGACGTACGTCGCGACGTCGTCCCACAGCGCGCTCAGCATGCGATCGGCCATGAGCTCGTCGCCTGATTTCTTGAGGTGAACGCGGTCCGGCTCGACGAGGCCCTTCTTCGCGAATGCGAGGATGGAGTCGGCGCCGCCCATCGCGGCGTGCCAGTCCCAGAAGGCGGCGCGGCTCTCCTCGGCGATGGTGCGCACGGTCTTCGCCATCTTCACGACGCGCGCATCGGAGTGCTTCGCGGGCGGGGCGCCGGGCACGGCGTCCTCCATCGAGTCGGGTGAAGAGACGAAGAGCACCGGCACGTCGGGCAGCGCACCGCGGAGCTCGTCGACGAAGAGCTTCGCGTTGCGCTTGTTCTCGGCGTCGGTGCCCCACACGTTCGTGCCGAGCTGGATGATGACGAGGTCGTAGTTGCGTCGCTGGAGCTGCGCGCGGCGTGTGTCGTTCTTGACGATGGTGAGCTGCTCGAAGTTGAGCGAGCCGGTGCCGAGCGAGTCGACGATGATGCTCGGCTGCGTCCGCTCTAGCGCAACACCGTACATGCGAACCGGCCCATGACCGCGGACGAGCACCTTGAGCTCGTGATGTGCGTCGGGGAGATCGAAGCGCTCGAATGCCGCCTCGAACGACGGCGCGCGCGTATCGATCGAGCGCACGACGCTGCCGTCGATGGCGACGTCGAAGCTTCCGCCGCCGGGCTGCTGGAGGAAGAACAGATCGAAGCGGCTGGCGGTCCAGCCGATGGGCGCGCCGGGACGCGGATCCGTCGAGACCCAGGAGGAGCAGCCGGGCACCGCGCACTCGGCGGCGATGTTCGCGAAGCCGTAGTGCGCGTCCATCACCTTGTTGGTCGACGTCGCGATCTGCTTCCACGACTTCCACGTGCCGTCGTGGTGCACGTCGTTGTGGCTGTACCACTCCCACGGACGCGAGAGCGCGACGTAGCCGTGGCCGCCGTCACCGAAGCGCGCCTGGAGCTGCCTGCGGAGTCGACCGGTGGTGGCGTCGGCGGTGAGGTTCGAGTCCCCGAACATGGCGATGCGCACGTGATCTGTGGCGTTGCCGCGCGCGAGCCGAGCGACGCGCGCGTGGAAGCCCGCCAACGCGGCGGCACGATCGACGATCGGTGGAACCGCCACATCGACGACCGACGTATCGACGGCGAAGCGCGCCACCTTCGCCGGGTCGACGGGCGCGCAGCGATGGCTCGCGCGTGGGTCGGCGGCGCGAGGAGCCGGCGGATCGATGGCGACGGGCGCAGCGTCGGCCGGCGCGTCTCGCGACGACGAGCCAGACGTGGAGCGCTCGCAGGCGGCGCAGGCTGCGAGCGCCGCCAGACCGAGCGCGGCGGCATGCCAGGTCCTCACGATCCGGGATGCTACTGCGCAATGCGGTGGATCGCGCAAATCCGGTAGATTCACGCGCGTTCCAGCGCAGGCGGCCGGGCGAGCAGCGCTTGCGCGACCCGTTGCGCAACACGCGCACGGGCCGGCGCGAGCGCACGGGCGTTCGACCCGGCACGGCCGATGCTCCAGGAAGGGCATGCGCTGGCTCCACTCCCTGGCCTTTGCCCTCGCGTTCACCGGCGCCCAGGCGTGCTCGGCGGATCTGCCGGCGCCTCCGACCACGCACGCTAGCGGTCCGGCCCGCGCAGGGCAGGCCTCGACGGACGTGAGCGGTGACGGCAGCGGAGTCGAGAGCTCGGACCCCGGTCAGGACTCGACCACGCTCGACACGCAGCCCGGCGCGCCGCTTGATCCGGCGGAATGTACGGTCACGTACACGAAGAACATCCTCCCCAAGATCCGCGATCAGTGGCGCTGCGGTGCCAGCGCCTGTCACAGCGCGCCG
>JAYTZB010000449.1:0-2206 GCA_043742085.1 Polyangiaceae bacterium | reverse complement strand
AATCGGTCTGACCCGTGCCGACCACCACCTCCGGCGGCCCGTGGTTCGCCGGGCGGCAGATGTCGGGCGGCGACGAGGCCCACGTCGGCTCGTAGTCCTCGAGCTGATCGAAGGAGATCTCCTCGGTGACACAGCGCCCGAGCGCGCACGTCTGCGGCGCATCGCAGGTGGGCGCCGGCGGCTGGGTGTTTCCCGGCGCCGAGAACGTCACGCACCGCGTCTCGAGCTGCATGCGGAGCAGCTTCTTCACGTCGGGGACGAGATGCGCGACGGCGCGGCGAACCACCACCGGCGTGGTCGGCGTTGGGCCGCGCGTCGGCGCCTGCGACGTCAGCGCCTCGACCACCACCTCGGCGCGGGCGCCGCTCGTGCCCGTCAGCAGGATCTCCTTGGGGAGCACGCTGCCGGTCACGGTCTCGTCGGAAGCCACCTTGCCGTCGACGGTCGCGACGATGTGAATCGCCTGCACGAGCCCGCCGAAGTCTTCGGATTGCACGCCGACGACGAGCGACGCCTGCTGCACGCCGGGTTCGCTGCCGCCGCTGCCAGGGCATGCGGCAAGGAGCAAGGGGAGCGCGAACAAGGGGACGATGCGACGGGCGAGCATGATGCGAGTGGCCTCGAGGATGGGTCCTTAGCAAGCCCCGTGCAACCACCACAAAAGTCCATGAAAGCCCGACAAAAGCAGCGCGGGCGGCGCCTCCGGACCTCCCGGAGCAGCCGCCCGCCTGACACGCCTGTCGTGGCGTGTCGTGCCTCGCGGCACGCGCTTGACGCGCCTACCTCATTTCATTCCGACGGCGGCCGAGCTGTTCGGGACCTTCTTCATGGCTGCGATGAACTTGTCGGGGCCGACGAACTCGTTGAAGCGGGTGACCTCGTTGCCGGCCGCGTCGAGCATGATGACCGTCGGCAGACCGACGACCTTGTACTTCTCCTGGAGGCGCTTCGTATCGGGAGCGTCGTCGTCGGTGGCGTCGACGTGGATGGCGACGAAGCGCTGCGCCTCGGTGCGGACACCGGGGTTGGGGAAGGTGTTGTGCTCGAGCTCCTTGCAGGCGGTGCACCACGTCGCGCCGAAGTCGACGAGGACGGGCTTGTTCTCGGCCGTCGCCTTCGCGCGGCCCGCCTGCTCGTTGTCGACCCACGTGATCGCGGGAGCGTTGGGATCGACGTCGTGCGGCTGCGGGATCCAGCTGAAGAAGAGCGCGCAGCCGACCACCGCGGGGATGATCGACGCGAGCTTCATCGGTTTCGACAGGTGCGCGATGGGCGACTTTCGCCGCTCCGCGACCATGTGGATGACACCGAGGACGATGCCCACGAGGAAGATGCCGCCGGCGATGGCGCCGAAGGTGTAGCCGGGGTGATCGACGAGCTTGTGGAACGGCTCGAAGCGATCGCGGAGGTAGGCGAACGCCATGTACGCGAGGCCGACGCCGCTGACCCACTTGATGCCCATCATCCACGCGCCGCCCTTGGGCAGGTTCACGGCGAAGGCGCCGGCGATGAAGAAGAGGACGCCGAGGCCCATCGCGAACGAGAAGAGCGAGGCGCTACCGAGCCACACGTTCTTCGAGGTGGCGATGACGGTGATCATGCCGGTGAGGAACGGACCGGTGCAGGGCGCGGCGATGAGACCCATCACGAGGCCCATGACGAACGCGCCCTTGAAGCCGACGCCGCCGACCGTGGAGAGCTTGTTGTTGAGGCCCGACGGCAGCGCGAGCTCGAAGGCTCCGAACATCGACGCCGCGAGCGCGGTGAACAGGATGGCGAGGCCGCTGACGACGAAGGCGTTCGACAGCGCCGATCCCATAAGCTTGCCGCTGAGCGCGGAGACGACGCCCATCGGCGTGAAGAGCGCGGCGATGCCGAGCACGAACGTCGCCGAGAGCGCCGCGCCGCGGAGCCGCGATTTTGCCTCGGTGGCGCCGAAGATCGACACGGTGATCGGCACCATCGGGTACACGCACGGCGTCAGGCTCGCGATGAACCCGAAGCCGAACGATGCGAGCACCGCGACGATGGCGCCATGCTTGGCGTAGATGTCCTGGAACCCGCCGCTCTCGGAGCCCTCGCCACCACCGGCCGCCAGAGCGAGCGTCGGGATGAGCATCAAGGCACAGAACGACAGGACCTGCGTCAGGCGACGGTTCACGATTCCTCCTACGGATTCCGATGCGAGCGCGCGATGCGAGCGGCG
>JAYTZB010000448.1:0-18544 GCA_043742085.1 Polyangiaceae bacterium | reverse complement strand
GCGAACGCGGCCGTCGACCCGGCCTTGTCCTTCGTCGCGTCCTCCTGCGCGAAGCCCGTGGGTCCCGGCAGCGCGGTGAGGTGAACGACCACGCGATCGCCGACGACGACATCGAGCGCACCGAGCTTGTGGAGCACGGTCGTCACCTGTCGAACCTCGATCCCGTCCGCGGAGCCCGCCTTGGTCGCCGTGAGCTCGACGAAGTCGAAGCCGTTGGCGGTCGCATTGGAGAGCGCGACCTCGCTGATCTGGAACGTGGCGCGAGCCTTGGTGGTGGCCGCGGCATCGTTGGAGACCGGGCTCCAGTTGCCTTTCGCATCCCGGGCGCGAAGGGCGAAGTGATAGGCGGTCTCGGCCGTGAGCCCCGTCACGGTTGCGGTCTGCGTCGCACCGGCGGCGCTGGGCGTCGGACCACCGGTCACCTGCGTTCCAGCGAGCAGCTCGGCCTCGGTGGTCATCGCTGTCGCCGCACGCCGGATGTCGTAGACGGCTACGACCCCGCTGTCGTCGCTCGGGGCGGTCCACGTGAGCGTCACCGAGGTGGAACCGACCGCGGTCACTGCGAGGTCCGTCACCGCGGTGGGCGCGACCTGGTCGGCGGCGTCCGGCTCTGCGTCCATGAGAGGCGGCGCGGCCTCGAGCAGCTGCCCGCCCCCCTCGACGACCAGCGCGTCCGGCAGGCCGGCCTCGGGAAGATCGCTCGTCGTGTCCGCGGTCCCGGAACCGGCACAAGCAGCGGCTCCACCCACGACGACGACGAGCCCGACGGCTCCCAGCCAAGAAAAGACGGTGCGCATGGCGGGCGTTATAGCCCGTCCGGGAAGAGATTCGACCCGCCGTACGTCCACGATCTCGTGACATCGACGTCGCGATTCACGACGCTCGCGTGTCTCTCGGTGCTCCTCGCGGCGGTGCTCGCGTCGGCGTCCGGCTGTGGAAAGACCGACCTGCGAGGCGACGCCAGGCCATCGGACCCGCGCACCGGAGCCACTCCGGCCGCAGTGTCCCCGCGCTGGGACCCGCCGACGGTGGCCAACGGATTCGTCGCCGTGCCGCGGGTCGAGGCGCACCCACCGCTCGACCATCGGTAATCCTTCTGCGCGCAACTTGGCGCCAGGCCGCGATTCGGGCAGAAAGGTCAGACGATGGACGCGCTCCGTATTCGGCCCTCGAAGAAGCCCCTCACCGGCAAGGTTCGTATCAGCGGGGCGAAGAACGCCGCGCTGCCGATCCTTTGCGCGACCCTGCTCTCGGATGGAGCGAGCCGCCTCCGGAACGTCCCGCGCCTCCGCGACATCGACACGACGGCCGCGCTCCTGCGCTTCCTCGGTCGAGACGTGAGGGTCGATGCCCCCGAGGTCCACGTCGCCGCCGGCTCCCAGGTGAAGCCGGAGGCGCCGTACGAGCTCGTGAAGCAGATGCGCGCCAGCGTGCTCGTGCTCGGGCCGCTCGTCGCGCGCTTCGGCCGCGCCAAGGTCTCGCTCCCCGGCGGCTGCGCCATCGGTGCTCGCCCCATTGATCAGCACCTCAAGGGCCTCGAGGCGATGGGCTGCAACATCCGCCTCGAGCGCGGATACGTCATGGCCGAGGGCCCGGGCGGGGGCGGTCGCCTCAAGGGCGCCGAGGTGATCTTCGATCTCCCGACCGTGACCGGCACCGAGAACCTCATGATGGCCGCGGCGCTCGCCAAGGGCCGCACCACGCTGGTCAACTGCGCGCGCGAGCCCGAGGTCGAGGAGCTCGGACGCATCCTCAACAAGATGGGCGCCGAGGTGAACGGCGCCGGCACCGACGTCATCCACATCGTCGGCACCGATCGCGGCGAGCTCGCACCCTTCGACCACGCGATCATCCCCGACCGCATCGAGGCGGGCACGTACATGGTCGCGGCGGCGATGATCGAGGGCGGCGACGTCCTCGTCGAGGGCGCCGAGCTCCGAGACCTCGAGTCGCTTGCCATGAAGATGCGCGCTGCCGGCGTCGAGATCACCAGCGAGGGCCACAACATCCGCGTGAAGCGCATGGGCCCCCTTCGCGGCGTCAACGTCACGACCGCGCCGCATCCGGGGTTCCCCACCGACATGCAGGCCCAGTTCCTCGCGCTCATGTCGATGGCGAAGGGCGAGAGCGTCATCACCGAGACCATCTTCGAAAATCGGTTCATGCACGTTCCCGAGCTCCAGCGAATGGGGGCGAGCGTGGCCCTGCGCGGCAACACTGCCGTCGTACAGGGCGTGCAGCGCCTGTACGGCGCCGCAGTCATGGCCACCGACCTCCGAGCCAGCGCCTCGCTCGTCATCGCGGGCATCATTGCCGACGACGAGACCGAGGTCCGCCGCATCTATCACCTCGATCGCGGCTACGAGCGCATCGAGGAGAAGCTCCACGGCCTCGGCGTCGACGTCGAGCGCGTGAAGGGCGCGGAGGCGTGACGGGCGAAGCGGCGGCGTCGCCGAGCGGCGCGCCGTTGACCATCGCCCTGCCCAAGGGGCGAACGCTGCGTCCCGTGGCCACGCTCCTCGCGCGCGCGGGAGTGGTATCGGCAGCGGAGGGGCCGACGCGCCCGCTGCCGGAAGCGCTCGCCGACGAGAGTCGCGCGCTCGTGCGCCTGGCGCGCTTCGGCGAGCTGCCGCTGGAGCTGCTGCTCCTGAAGCCGGACGACATCCCGACCTACGTCGAGTACGGCACCGCGGATCTCGGCGTGTGCGGCCGTGACGTGCTCGTGGAGCGCGAGGTGGACGTCTACCATCCGATCGACCTCGGGATCGGTCGGTGTCGACTGGTGGTCGCGGGTCGCGTGGACGTCGACGTTGCCGCGGCGCAGCCCGGCCGCATGCCGCGCGTCGCCACCAAGTATCCGCGCACCGCTGCCGCGCACTTTGCGAGGCGTGGCGTGCAGGTGGAGATCGTCGACGTCCAGGGCTCGGTCGAGCTCGCGCCGCTGCTCGGGCTGGCCGACGTCATCGTCGACCTCGTCGAGACAGGGACCACGCTCGTGGAAAACGGCCTCGAGGTGAAGGAGGAGATCTCCTGGATCTCTTCGGTGCTCGTGGCAAACCGTGCATCTTACAAGCTTCGTGCAGCGGCGGTCGCGCCGCTCCTCGCTGCGCTTCGTGACGTGCTGGCAGCGCCATCGCCGTCACGTTGAGCCTCCGTCTGGCGCTCCGGCGAGCGCGGCTGACGACGGCGGAGGCGGCGCGTCGAGCCGCACGAGGGGTCGCCACTTCTTGACCGCGCCGCGCCCGACGCCCTTCACACGCAACAGGTCCTCGACGCGCTGGAACCTGCCGAGCCGCTGCCGGAGGATCAGGATCGCCTCGGCCCGCTTCGGCCCCACGCCGGGTAGTCGCCGCAGCTCGTCGACGCTCGCCTGATTCAGGTAGACGGGCTCGGTGGGGGTCGCTCGGCCGCGCGATGCGCTCGCCGGCGCGGGGATCTCGAGAGGAGCGCCGACCGGCGCGGGCGCTCCGGCCGGCGTCATCGTGGTCGTCGCGAAGATGGGGACGCCAGCGTCATTCGCGACGAGCGCAGGCAGCGCCGACGCAGACGCGTCGCGGTCACCGCCAGCGACGGACGTCGTCGTCGGTCCGGCGGCGGCGGTGCGCCCGATCCAGCCGAGGACCACCAGCGCGATGACGACGGCGGCGACGCGCGCGGCGACGGGACCCCACGTCGAGGCGCGCACGCGCGCGACGAGCGAGGCCCACCGCGAGCGCGGCATGACGGGCATGGAAGAGGAGAGCGGGGTCGTGTTCCAGGGGGTCATGCCGGCCGCGCTTTGCGAGCGACGCGCCAGAACGGGATCCTCACGATTCCGCGAGCTTCGGCGTCGTGGCCCTATGTCCCGGACAGGTTCGAGGGTGTCCTGGGCCAGCTCGTCGCCGCCGCTACCCACGGCCGAGCTCGATCGCCCGGATCCCGGCAGAGTTCGGGGGTTTGTCCCCCAACTCGCCCTCGTGCTAGGCGTAAGGGATGACCGATCCCCGGGACCGCGCCGACGAAGAGATGCAGATTGCACGCATCGAGCAGGAGCTCACGCCTGGCATCGGGCGCCGCGCCTTCCTCGGCACCGCCGCTGCTGCCGCCGCGACGGCGACCCTCGTATCGAAGAACGCGTTCGCCGGCCCCGCCGCTCCGAAGAGCCTCGCCGCGTCTCCGCCTGCTGGTTTCTCGCCGTTCGCGGCGCCCGGCAAGGTGGTCAAGGTCACGAAGAAGGACTGCCTCCAGGCGAACCAGCTCTATCCCAAGCCCGACGCGGCGAAGGAGATGCTCACGCGCGCGATGATGGAGCTCACCGGCAAGCCGGACCTCGTCACGGCCGTGCAGCAGTTCGTCCACAAGGACGACATCGTCTGCGTGAAGGTCAACGGCATCGCCAAGCAGAACATGGGCACCAACAAGGAGCTGGTCCTGCCGTTCCTCGAGGCGCTCATCGCGGCCGGCGTCCCCGCGGGCAACATCACGGTCCTCGAGCAGTACGGCGATTTCCTCGCCGGTACGCGCATCAACGCGTCGAACGTCCCCGCGGGCGTGAAGGTCTCGCTGCACAACAACGGCAACGCGACCATGGACTACCGCCTGATCCCCGGCACCGGGACCAGCACCAAGTTCACGAAGTACCTGACCGAGGCGACCGCCGCGTTCAACTTCGCCCTCATCAAGGACCACTCGATCTGCGGCTACACCGGTCAGCTCAAGAACATGACCCACGGCTGCAGCATCAACCCGCACGACTTCCACGTGCACCACGCCAGCCCGCAGATCGCCCAGATGTACGCGCAGGACGTCATCAAGAGCCGCGTCCGCCTCAACATCGCCGACGGCTTCAAGGTCATGGCCGACGGCGGCCCGCTCTGGAAGCGCCCCGAGATGGTGAAGGTCCACGAGGCGGTCTACGTGAGCACCGACCCCGTCGCGATGGACACCATCGGCTGGGAGGTCGTGGAGAAGCTCCGCGCCGAGCTGAACCTCAAGACGCTGACCGAAGCCGGCCGCGAGCCCGCGTACATCAAGGCTGCTGCCGATCTCGGCCTCGGCGTCGGCGACCGCTCGAAGATCAGCCTGAAGGAAGTCGCGATCTGAGCCGGCCTGGCGACGGCTACCAGCCCGCCAGCCCCAGGGTCAGGCCCACGTACTGCGACGACGTCGAGTGAATGGTGCCCGGGGCGCTCGCGCGCAGCTCGGCATCACCGCGGAAAAGCATGCCGTCGACGCAGAGACCGACCGCGCCGCCGACAACGCATAGCTCTGCGCGCCCGATGTCGACCGGCGTTCCGTTCAGCGTCTTTCGCGCCTCGATGCGCATGAAGCTCGCGTCGATCTTGATGAAGTCGGCCTGCGCGGAGACGAAGCCGCCCCACTCGAAGCCGTTCAGCTTTCGGCGTCCGTCCGACGCGGGATCGTAGAGACCGGTCAGCACCGCTCCGCCGCGCGCGCCGCCCTCGAGGACGGTCTTGCCGTGGAGGTATTGCCAGCCGAGCGTCAGCCGCGGCAGCTCGAGGAGCGAGAAGTAGAGAAGATCGTTGCCCTGCAGACGTCCGTCGAAGCCGATGCGCCCGAAGGGACCGTGGTCGTCCGAGATCGGGATGCGATAGCCGATGTCGATGGTGCCTGCGAGCGCGCCCTCGAACCCGCCTTCGCCACCGCCGAGCATGAAGTACGTGGCGCCGTGCGTGGTGCCGTCGAGCGCATATGCGTCGGCGGCGCCTGCGAAGCCGACGCCGATCGTGGAGTCGTTCACGACGCCGGTATTCACATGGGTGACCGAGGCGCGCACGCCGGTGACGGAGAGCGTGACCTTCGGGCTCTTGTCGCAGCCGCACTTCGAACAGCAGCGACGCACGCATGCGCAGTCGGACTGGCACGGATCGACCGAGCAGCTCGTGACGCGCGGCGTGGTCGCGGGCGGGGCGGTGGCGGGCGTGGCCGTGGCGGGCGTGGCCGTGGCGGGCTGCGAGGCCGCAGGATCCGCGCCGATTGCGGACCCTTCGTCCGCGCGTGCGCGGCCGGGAGTCACCAAGAGCGTCGCGCCCACGAGCCCGAGCGCAAACACCGTTACGGCAGGCATTCTCAAGCCCATGGATCGACGCATCTCGGGCCCCGGGCATTCAATCACCCCGAAACCGATGGAGTATCGGGTAGCTCACGAAAGCCCGAGAAAAGCGCGGTGGAACCATGACGCGGGGCCTTTGGAGCGCTAACTTCTCGGTCGATGCATCGAGCCGCCGCCTCGGGTCTGGTCGCTACCGTGCTCGCGCTCGTCTTCGTGGCGCCGGCCTGCGCGAAGGGCGCGGACCCCGCCACGGCTGAGGTCTCTGCGACGGGCTCGGAGGACGCGGGGGCCGATGGTGCGTGCGCGCCGTGCTTCGTCGATCAGGTGTGCTCTGCAGGTATCTGCGTGGGCGTCGACACCGATGCCGACAAGGACGGCGTGAAGGCGGGCGTCGATTGCGACGACCACGACCCCGCGATTCATCCTGGCTCGGCGGAGATCTGCAACGGCAAGGACGACAACTGCGACGGCAAGATCGACGAGGGCTTCGACGTAGACAACGATGGAACGCCATCGTGTGCCGTCGGGACCAAGGCGGCCGACTGCGATGATCACGATCCGGCGATTCATCCCGGCGCCACCGAGGTCTGCAACGGCAAGGACGACAACTGCGACGGCAAGACCGACGAAGGCTTCGACGTAGACAACGACGGCTTCTACGCCTGCGCGCACGGCACCATCCCGCCCGACTGCGACGATACCGTTGCCACCATCCATCCCGGCGCGCCAGAGACCTGCAACAACAAGGACGACGACTGCAACGGGATGATCGACGAGCTCCCCGCGAATCTGGCGGGCCAGCTCTCGTCGCCGATCAATCCGCACTGGCAGCTCGCCGGCTCGGCGACCCTCGGGGGCACGGGCGTATCGACGTGGGCGCAGCTCACGACCGACACGCCCGATCAGGCCGGCGCGCTGTGGTGGAACGCGCCGTACACCTTCGACGTCTTCGACATGAGCGCGAAGTTCTGGATCCAGCAGAAGGCGAACGGCGCGGACGGAATGACCTTCGCCTGGATCGTGGGCTCGAACACCAACCAGGTCGGGCTCGGGGCATCGACGTTCGGCATCGGCGGCTTGACCGGCTACTCGGTGGTCATCGATACGTTCTTCAACACGGGCGAGCCCGCCGTGCCGTTCCTCAAGATTCTCCAGAACGCGGCGGTGCCGACCGTGCTGCTCGTCCCGATGGTGGCCATCCCCGACGTCCGCAACTCCGCCGAGCACGTCTTGCGTGTGAAGCTCGAGGCGGGCGGCAAGATCAGCGTCTGGATCGACGCGACCAACTACGTCAACCAGTTCGCGATCCCGGGCTACACGCCGTTCGTAGGGCACTGGGGCTTCACGGCGGGCACGGGCGGCGCGAGCGAGTCGCACTGGGTCAAGGACATCACCATGTCCTTCCCGAACGGTCAGGGCTGCGTCCCGTGACGAAATAGCGGTACCATCGGCCCAGCGTGGATCCGAAAGACCCCCGATTTGCAGCCGCGCCCAACGTGGCCAACGTCGTCATCAACGAGAAGCCGGAGCGGCAGCCCTCCGACCCGGCCTTCGAGCGCGTCACCGCGATCGACATGGTCAGCTTCAACCAGGTCTCCGCGAGCGGCGATCGCGCGTGCCTCGTGGTCATCTACGGACCGGAGCTCGGCAAGCGCGCGCCCTTGAGCCAGGCCACGTTCGAGATCGGACGCTCGTCGCGCTCCGATCTGCCGATCGATCAGGAGAGCATCAGCCGCCATCACGCGCGCATCACGTTCGACGGCGGGCGCCACAACATCGAGGACCTCGGCTCGACCAACGGCACGTTCGTCAACGACGTCAACGTGAAGCGCCAGCCGCTCAAGGACGGCGATCAGGTCAAGCTCGGTCGCTCGATCCTCAAGTACATGTCCGGCGACAACATCGAGGCGAACTACCACGAGGAGATCTATCGCCTGATGACGATGGATGCCCTCACGCAGACCCACAATCGTCGCTACTTCAACGAGGCGCTGGAGCGCGAATACAACCGCAGCCTGCGCTATCGCCGCGCGTTGTCGCTCATCCTCTTCGACATCGACCACTTCAAGAAGATCAACGACACCTACGGTCACGTCGCCGGCGACAGCGTCCTGCGCCAGCTCGCGATGGTCGTGAAGCCGCGCCTTCGCGGGCAGGACTGTCTCGCACGCGTGGGCGGTGAGGAGTTCGCGGTCCTCCTTCCCGAGGTCGACAACCCCGGTGCCCGCATCGCCGCTGACAAGGTTCGCGCGATCGTCGAGGCGGCGCGCTTCCTCGTCGACAACAAGGAGTTCGGCTGCACCGTGAGCGTCGGGCTCATCACGTTCGACGCGCGCGTGACGTCTCCGCAGATGCTCTACGAGATGGCGGACAAGAACCTCTACGCCGCCAAGAACGGCGGACGTAACCGCGTCGTCGGGTAGACGAGAGTTGTCCGCTCAGTCGCCGTCGGCGGCGTCGCCGGCGTCGCTTTCAGCGTCGCCCGCGTCGCCCGCGTCGCCAGTGCCGCTCTCGGGGCTCGAGGCGTCCGGCGCGGACCCGTCCGGCGGCGTGTACGGTCCGCAGCCGCCGCATTCGGCCAGCGCGGTCCCGGGCACGAGGCTCTTGATCCAGATGCGCACGATCTCGCGCTCCTCGAACGTGAGCGGCGCGTCGCCGTAGCCGCCCGTGCTCGGCACGAACGGAAAGGGCATCTCACGACCGAGGATGAAGTCCGACAAGATGGAACGCTCGACGTCGTCCGCCACGACCTGCGCGCGGGGAGCGAGCGGCGCGAACACGAACGGCACCTTCTGCTCGAGCAGCCCGCCCGTGCACGCGAACTTGTCGGTCTGGTCGACGATGCCCGGTGGGCGCGCGAGGTCGACCTTGTACATCAGCCAGCTGTTGCCGGGATTTCCCGGGTCGATGATCGGCATGTCGACACCGAACCGACTCTGGCCGGACGGCGGCGCCGACGAGAGCGGTCCGGTGTTCGACCCCTGCGCGATGCGCCGGAGCGCGGTCGCGCCGACGCCGGCGCTCGTGTCGAGCACGAGGCTTGCCGCCGCTTGACCGCCCGAACCATGACACGTGGAGAGGCTGCACTTCGACGCGAAGATCGGCAATACGTCGCGGCAGAAGCTCACCTTGGGCTCGGCCGGCGGGCCCGCCTTGGGTCCGACGATGAACGGGATCGCGAGCGGCTGATTTGGAGAGAGCGTCGCGCGATCGATGGCGCGTAGCCCGCCCTGGTCGGCGTTGCCTTTCGGAATGAGGAAGACGAGCGTGTAGGGCTGTCCCTCGGTCAGCCACGTCTGCCTCTGCCCCGAGATGGTGACGGTTCGGGCGACCGGATCGTAGACGCTGACGAGCGCGAGCTCGGGCGGCAGCGGTTGGTGCGCCCCGTCCACGATGATGATCGACTGCCGATTCACGGTCGACGGCAGCAGGTACCGATCGAACGCGACCTGGATGACGCCGTCGGCGGGCAGCATCCTGTCGACGCCGACGTTCGCGCCGAGGATCGTGATGTACGGCCCGAGCGTCTGCTGCTTGTGCCGCTTCCCAGCGTCACATGAGGTCACGGCCGCGATGGCCGCAACGAGCATCGAGACGACGACGAACGCACGCGCGCCCTTCACACGAAGGGACGCATGCGTCGGTTTCAGCTCTCCGAGTACATCGAGAGCTGCTCGCGCATGACCTGCTCGTTCACGCCCGTGCGGATGTGCTCCTTGAGCACGTCGGCCAGCGTGATCAGCAAGTCGTCGACGCCCTTGTCCTCGATCAGCTTCTGCAGGAGCGCCTTCGCTTCCCGGCTGTCGTCCCCCCGAAGGAACTGGCGCACGGTGTCGAGGGAGATCTCCCCCTGGAAGTCCAGGTACAGGTTCTCCAAGAGGTACCGCACGAGATCTTTCACAGGAAGCCTCCTTACGAGGGCGAGAACGGGGGAAGGACCCGTCGGTATAGTCTGCGCAAGCCGCCGGACGCAATACCGAATCGCGCTCTCGCGCCCTCGCTTGCCGCGCGCGCTTCACTTGCACCTCTGCAAGACCGAAGCGCCCGGGTCGTGACACACGTAACAAGGGCGCGGGTTCCGCTTGAACTGCGTCGCGCAGCCGCCCACGAAATTGCCCGAGTGCGGGTTGAAGCCGCCGCCGATGCCCTGTCCGCCGTGGCAGACCACGCAGTCACGCTCGATGTGGCAGCTCACGCAGGCATTGAGGTTGCGGTTCGCCTCGAACGAGTGGTGCCCGGGCCGACGCGGCGGGTCGCTCCACTCGGCCTTCGGCGGATGGAAGCGCCCCGAGTCGCGGTTGGCTCCGCTCATCGAGACCCCGATGCGCTGGTGACAGCCGAGGCAGAAGCTCTGCTCGCGATGGCAGCTCGTGCACTTCTGCGTGGCGAGGCGTCCCTCGACCGCGTGCATGTTCAAGTAGTCGTTGGGATGGATGTTCCGCGGGCGGACGCGGCCGTCGTGGCAGCCCGTGCAGAAGTCCTCCTTGTGGCAGTTGGCGCAGAACTGCGAGTCGTTGGCGGCCACGTACTTGTGACGCTGGATGAAGTCGGGCGTGTGCTGCGCGTTGTGGAGCCAGCGCGGGGGCTGCATCTCGCCGCTCGCGAAGGCGGTCTTGAGGTGACCACCGTCGGTCGCGCCGCCCTTGATGTGGCACGTCTCGCACGAGGCCTTGGCTTCGCCGCGGGCCGCGGCGTCGGGATGCTGGTGGCAGTTGAAGCAGCCGCGCATCCTCGGCATCTGATCGCGCGTCGCGAGCTCGAGCTCCTGCACGTCGCCGTGGCACTGCTGGCAGTTGATGTTCCGCGCCGCGTGCTTCTTGTGGTTGAAGACCATGTTCGGCCGCGGGATGGCGAACTTGGCGACCAGGTTGCCGTCGCCCTCCTTGTAACCGAGGTGGCAGAAGTTGCACTTGCCGGTGGCGTCGTCGCCCGGCGTGACGTGATTGAGATCGTCGTGGGTGGTGCCGTGACACGCGTCGCACGTGGTGCCCTTCGGCGTGAGGCGATCGGCCACCGACTCGCTCGTGGTCGCGCCGGCGTGACAGGTCTTGCACTGGACCAACTGCCGGCCGACGTGGAGCTTGTGGTTGAAGCGGATGGTCAGCTTCTGCGGCGGGAAGACCGCCTCGGAGGGGCCGCGATCCTGCTCGAAGGCGCCGGGCGGCAGCCACTTCAGCGGAACGGAGCCGTTGTCCTTGAGAGGAGCCAGGCCCGACGAGAGATCGCCGGCGGTCGCCCACGCCTGGGCAGCGGCGGCGCTGTTGGCCGGTGTGGGAGGCGCCTCGGGACCGATCGCCGCGTCCCCGCCGTCGGCGGTCGCTTCCGGCGGCGCCGCGGCGGCGTCCGGAGCGGATGCGGAGCTCGTGTCCGGCGCGGACGGATCCTGCGCGAACGCCGTGCACGCGGCGAGGACCAGCGCGGCGACCAGCACCACATAGGCGCCAGCGGCGATGCCGCGGCCGTTCTTCGGGGGATGAGCGGGATGAGCGTTCGTGGTCATTTGCTCAGCGCCAGGGACAGCCAGAGCATGCCGCGGAAGCGCTGCCCAGAGATGCGATTCATGTCGTGCTCGAAGTCGGCGAAGACGCGCGAGCGCGCCCAGAGCTTGTAGCCCACGCCCGCGACGTACTGGAAGCTGACGGCGTCGCGATCGGTGCGGAGCTTGTCGTCCCACTGCCAGAGGCCGGCGCGAGCGCTGAGGATGTAGCGCGTCTCGATGGTGCGCTCACCGAACACGTCGACGCCGAGCCGCTCGCCGTTGCTCGCGAAGTCAGCGGTGCTGCGGGCGCCGAGCGCGCCTTCGCCGAAGTGCCAGCGCGCGGAGAGGTTGCCTCCGCCCATCATGTCGAGGCTGCTCGACGGGAAGTAGTTGCCCGCTGCGATCTGGTAGGGCGCCGTCGCAGACGAGCCGGTGACGGTCCCCACGTTCTCGTTCGCGGTCTGCACCGAGAACGCCCGCGCGCGCGCGCCGGCGGCGAACGCCCAGTGATCGGTGGCGTCCCACGCGGCGCGGAGCCCGAGATCGTTCATCGGCATCGCGAGGAAGAAGTTCCAGATCGAGTCGGCGTCGAACGTCGGCACGTAATAGTCGTAGTCGACGCTCAGCGTGAGCTTGCGGGACGCGTAGACGTCGACCGACGCGAAGAGGTTCGCGAGCTTCGCGTTGTAGAGATCGTAGGCGAGCCCGCCCTTGACGCCCCCGATGTCGGGCAGGGTTCCGTCGAAGCCGTAGCCGATGCGCTCCTGCGAGATGCGCGCGCCGTTGTACTG
This sequence comes from Polyangiaceae bacterium, assembly GCA_043742085.1. Classification (GTDB taxonomy): domain Bacteria; phylum Myxococcota_A; class Polyangia; order Polyangiales; family Polyangiaceae; genus Labilithrix. The sequence continues at coordinate 6,222 of JAYTZB010000448.1, read as the reverse complement.
GACCGGCTGCCTGAGGCCGTTCGCAAACTCGGTGACGTTGGACGAGCCGGTATTCTCCACGCGGCGGTACGTGAGCCGTCCGTGCAGCCACTGGAATCCGGCGGACTCGAGCGCGGCGCCGTAGGCAGGCGCGACGTCGTTCGGCTGGAACGAAGGATAGAGCGCGGGGTCGTAGCCGGTGCGATCGCCGCGCCAGATGCCTTCGCGCTCGAAGCGTGGCGTCGAGAGCGGCATGCCTCCGCGCTGCTCGAGGCCTCCGTAGACCTCGGCGGCGAAGAAGTACGGCGTCGTGATCTTCACCTGGCCGCCGTCGAACGACCACCAGCCGAGCGAATCGACGACGTACTGCCGACCGACCTTGAAGCCGAGCCAGCCCTTCAGGAAGCGTCGTCCTTCGACGTAGCCGTACATCAGATCGATGGGGCCGCGATCGAAGCCGGGGATGACGCCGCGGCTCGTGGGGTCGACCTCGGCGCCGGGCCCGCCGTAGTCGGCGTCGTAGCGCATGCGCGCGCGGAAGCTGAGCGTCGGTCCGCTGGGATCGCTCGGCGTGTCGTAGAGATCGTAGACGCTGACCCCGAGCGTCGTCGTGAGGCGGCGGCGCGCGATGACCGTCTCGCCGGTCGGGCTCCGCACGTCGTAGAACTGGACGGCGGTGTCGCTCGTCACCTCGGGCTCGAGCGCGGATGCCGCTCCGGCAGAGAGGAGGACGACCGCGCACGTCGACACCGCAGTGCGCCCGAGGCGGGCGCGTCGCCCGAAAGCGAGCGCAAAGTGTCGGGGTGCGGGCATCGAAGCTCTACCGGCGCGCAGCATCGAGGAAAGCCGCTCCGTATGTCAATGCCGAGCTAGGCCCCGTAAGCCTGCGAAACCCGCGCGAAGACGGATGCTCTTCTAGGCTTCTTGACGCATTGCGCTCGCAGGTGGCACCCTCCTCCGTAGGTTTGCCCCTCCCGGCGCGCGCATGACGGAATCCGGCCAGCAGAGATACCGCGTCGTCGAGAAGCTCGAGTCGGGCGGCATGGCGGAGGTGTTCCGCGCCGAGAGCGAGGGGCTCCAGGGCTTCCGCAAGCAGGTCGCGATCAAGCGCGTTCTTCCGCACCTGAGCGAGAAGAAGAAGTTCATCGCGATGTTCCTCGACGAGGCTCGCCTCTCGGCGCAGCTCTCGCACTCGAACTGCGTGCAGGTCTTCGACATCGGCGTCGGCGACAACGCGTTCTTCATCGTCATGGAGTACGTCGACGGCGCGAACCTCAAGGGCATCGCCGAGTCGGTCAAGAAGCAGGGCAAGGACTTTCCGGTCCCCGCCGCCGCGTGGATCGCCCACGAGATCTGCAAGGGCCTCAGCTACGCGCACGAGCTCACCGATCCCAACGGCATGCCGATGAACCTCGTTCACCGCGACATGTCCCCGCCGAACGTCCTCGTGACGAAGTACGGCGAGGTGAAGATCGTGGACTTTGGGCTCGCGAAGGCGAGCTCGCAGCTCGAGAAGAGCGAGCCCGGCATCATCAAGGGGAAGTTCTCGTACCTGTCGCCGGAGGCCGCGCTCGGCCAGGAGGTCGACAAGCGCACGGACATCTTCGCGGTGGGCATCATCCTCTGGGAGCTGCTCGCCGGTCAGCGCCTCTTCCTCGGCGATACCGATTTTCAGACCGTCAAAAAGGTCCAGGTGGCGCAGGTCCCGGCCATCTCCCAGATCAACCGCAAGGTCCCTCCCGAGCTCGAGCGCATCGTCAACAAGGCGCTCGCGAAGGACATGCTCCAGCGTTACGGAACCACCCGCGAGCTGGGCCAAGACCTCTCGCGGTTCATGTTCTCCTACGGCGAGCCGATCAGCAGTTACGACATCGCGGGGATCGTGCAGGGCACGATGCGCGAGAAGCAGCGCGTCCGGCCGCCGCAAGGCTCGATCATCGACAAGCTCATCGAAGAAGCACTGTTCGAGTTCACTTCATTGAAGGAAGACGGGGCGCCCGCTTCAGGAAATATGAAGACCGCAGCGGCCGCGCCGCTGAACACGGACGGCTTCGTCGATCCCACCAACTGGGCGAACGAGATCGGGATCGGCGAGGTCAACAAGCGCCCCGGTTTCGACCCGGTGCGCGGGTCGCTGCCGCCGGACATCTTCGAGCACGGCAATCTCTCCGCGCTCGAGGACGGCGAGCCGATGCCGGCCTCCAACCCGCCGCCCGCGTCGCACCCGAACCACCTCCAGCGCCCGATCACGCATCACTCGCAGCCGCCCGGCTCGATGCCGCCGCCGGGATCGAGTCAGCCGGGCTCCGGCCCACACAGCGCGCAGCGCTCTGGTGGGCACGGGCCGATGAAGAACGCGAGCGGCGGACCGGGAGGGGCGGCGATCGGCGTCGTCCTGTTCCTCGTGGTCGCCGCCGCAGCCGGAGCCGCCTGGTTCACCGGGCTGATTCCGCACCATTAGCCGCGCTCCTCGGAGCGTTTCGCTGGGCGATTTGCGCCGGATCGACGGCTGGGCTACCCCTTGTGCCGTGGTCGCGCGGCGTCTCATCGTCCTCCTGATCTCCGGAGCTGTCATCGGCTGCGTGGCGGGCGCGTCGAGCCCCTCCGAGGGCAAGCCGGGACCGTGCCCGAGCGGCATGGCCTACATCTCGATTCCCGGCGTGCATGCATACTGCATCGATCGCTGGGAGGCCCAGGTGGTCGAGGTGCAAGGCAAGACCGAGATCGCCCATTCGCCGACGCTGCCCGTCACCAAGCTCACCGTGAAGGCGGTCACGCGCGCGGGCGTCAAACCCCAGGGCTACATCTCGAAGCTCGAGGCGGAGACGGCCTGCAAGGGCTCCAAGAAGCGCCTCTGCACCGGCGAGGAATGGGAGAAGGCGTGTCGCGGCAAGACGCCGACGACCTTCCCCTACGGCGACGAGCGGAAGAGCGGCTACTGCAATGACAGCGGCCGCGCCAACCTCGCCTCGTACCATCCCGAGCTCGGGCCCGACGGGGCCTTCGGCTCGGACGCCGCGATGAACGATTCTCGCATCAACGAGGCGCCCAACACCGTGGCGCCCACCGGCAGCTTCTCGAAGTGCAAGAACGCGTTCGGCGTGTTCGACATGGTGGGCAACCTCCACGAGTGGACCGCCGAGGTGCACGACGGCTCACGCGGGACGTTCCGCGGCGGGTACTATCAGGACACGCACTTGAACGGCGACGGCTGCGGCTATCGCACTGTGGCGCATGACGTCAGCTACCACGACTACTCGACCGGCTTTCGCTGCTGCGCCGACGCCAAGTAGCGTAGCCTCTACTCTCGGCTTCGCGCTGTCTGTCGAGGTCGCCGGTTCGCGCGCCAGAGCTCTGGGGAGGGCGTCACCATGCAAACGACTACGCACGTCATCACGGCGAGCGCGACGGGCTCTGCTGCTTCGGCGGCAGCGAGCCTCGTCGCCGACCTGCAGCGCGACCTTGGTGGGGAGGCCCCCGCTCTCGTCATGGTCTTCGCCTCCACCGTGCAGCCGCTCGGCGACGTGGCGCGCGCCATGTCCGAGGCATTTGCTGGCGCGCAGGTCCTCGGCGCGTCGACGGCGGGCGAGTTCACCGAGCGCGGCGACACCAAGGGAGCCGTCTGCGCCGTCGCCATCAGCGGCGCCTACAAGGTCTATGCCGGCATCGGCTCCGGTGTGCGCGCTCAGCCGGAGCGCGCGGTGGCGCAGGCCCTCGAAGGGCTACCGCGTGCCGTCTCCGGGTATCCCTACCGGACGGGCATCCTTCTCATCGACACCATGGCCGGCAACTGCGAGGAGGTCGCGCTCATGGCGGCCGCCGAGCTCGGCGCCGACGCGCCGCTCGCGGGCGGCGGTGCCGGCGACGACCTGAAGATGCAATCCACACTCGTCTCGTGTGGTGCTCGCGCCATCAGCGACGGCGTGGTGATCGCGCAGATCTTCTCGAAGAGCCCGCTCGGTCTCGGCGTGTGTCATGGCCACACGCCGCTGTCCGCGCCCCTTCGTGTGACGAAGGCTCACGGCAACGTCGTCGCGGAGATCGAGGGTCGCCCGGCATGGGACGTATGGCGCGAGACCACCCGTGCGGCCGCCAAGGCGCAAGGCATCGACGTCGACGCGCTCGCCACTGCCGACGAGACCCGGTTCCTCCTGCGCTTCGAGGCCGGGCTTGCTGCGGGAGCGGAGTACAAGATCCGCGCGCCGCTCTCGCGTACGCCTGATGGCGCGATCAGCTTTGCGTGTGGCGTCCCGGAGGGCGCGGTCATCCGCATCACCGAGAGCGAGCCGAAGGCCCAGATCGAGAGCGCACGCGAGGCGGCGAGGCGCGCGAAGGAGAAGCTCGGCGGCCGACCCGCCGCCGGCGCCATCGTCTTCGACTGCATCTGTCGCAACCTGATCCTCGGCGAGGAGTTCGGAACCGCCGTGCGCGGCATGGTCGAGGAGCTGGGCGGCGTACCGATCGCCGGCTTCGAGACGTACGGGGAGATCGCGCTCGATGCCGGCGACATGAGCGGCTTCCACAACACCACGAGCGTCGTGCTCGCCTTTCCACGCTGAATCGCCGGAGACCCATCGCCCCCGCATGAGCGCAGACCGCCCCATCACGAGACAAGACATCGCGGTCCTCCTCGCGCCGGCGCTCGGGCAGGACAAGAGCGACGAGGTCGTTGCCTCTGCGGCGCGCGCGGCCGGGGTCACACGTACGTCGTACCTCGGCGAGGACATCCGCGGCATCTTCGACAGCCTTGTGAAGGCCGAGGGGCTCGTGGGCGTGGTCGGGCGCTTTGCCGTTTCGCGCGGCGATGTCGAACGGCTCATCGCGCGCGTGCCGAGGCCGGCGGCAATGCAGGTCGGCCGACCGGACTACAGCGCGGCGGCGCAGTCGTCACCGCAATCGCTGCCGCCGTCGGTCGCCATCGACATCATGCACCTCATCGTGCCCGCGCTCGGGACCGAGAAGGCTCGTCAGGCGATCGAGCAGGCCGCGGCGCGCCGTGGCGTCGACATCGCCACGGGCCTCTCCTACAACGGCGCGCTCGCCGTGCTCGACGAGATGGCGAACGTCGAAGGCATCGTGGGCGTGGTGGCGCGCTTTGCGAAGGCGCGCTTCCTCCTCAATCCGCAGCCGCCCCCGCCCCCCAAGTAGCGCGCCGGCGATTCGCGCGGACCGAGCTACTTCTTCCCCTTCGCCGCCGCCTTCGCTGCCGGCGCCGCGGCTGCCGTCTTCGCTGCCGGCGTCCACTTGCCGGACATGACGCCCTCGCACAGGCTCTTCATGCCGTCCGCGTTGACCCCGTCGGCCTTGTAGAAGTAGTCGACGTCATCCATGCCGCTGCTGCTGTCGGCCTGCGCGCAGGTGCCGAGCAGCTTGTCGTGGGAGCACGGCGTCGCGTCCTTCTTGAAGACGCCGCCGAGGGTCTTGCACGAGTCCTCGGCGGCGAGGCCCATCGCGCCCTTGAACTCCTTGCACTTGCCGTCCGTCGGATTGTTGCACGTCGCGAGGATTCCGCCTGCCGCGGCAGGTGCGGCCGCGGCCGTGAGCGTGGGAGCGCTCGACGGGGGGGCGGTCATCGCCGACGCGAGCGCCGCGGCGAGCTTCTCCTCGCTCTTCTTCTGCTCCTCGGGGCTCGGCTTCGAGCATCCGGAGAGAGCCACGAGAAAGAGCGGGAAAATGAGTGCAAGCTTCATGGGATTCCTTGTTGTTTCGAGGTGCGCCGGCGGTCGTCGACAGGCCCCGATGTCTACGCGCCCTCGCTCCCATCGCTTCCTCGACGCTCGCGTGTTTCTACCTGCAGTCGATGCCGCCGCGGCCGCCCGCGATGACCGTGCACTTCGTGCGGCACGCGCGGGACTTCACGTAGCGTCCGCCCTGGCAGACGAGCTCGCTCTGGCCGTCGACTCCGCACACCACGAACCCGGGGATCCCGCACTCGTCGAGCTCGAGAGAGAGGGTCTCGTCGCAGGCCGGCGCGTCGTCCTTCGTGTAGCAGCCGGCCTGCCCGCGGCAGTAACGGTAGTGCGCGAAGCGACCGTCGCGGCAGACGAGCATCTCCTTCTGGTCATCGTTGCAGGCCGACGCTCCTTGCACTTTGCATGGGTCGTTCTTGACGGCGACGGAGGTGTCGCAAGAGACCTGGTGACCGAGCAGCGCGCATCCCGACTTGCCGCGGCATTCGAGATAGCGCTCGAACCTTCCGTTCTTGCAGACGAGCGCGCGCTTCTTGTCCACCGAGCACGCGTA
>JAYTZB010000447.1:0-3021 GCA_043742085.1 Polyangiaceae bacterium | reverse complement strand
AACGGCAACGTGTCGAGCGAGCCCGATTACCTGTCGCGCACCATCGGCGGCTCGACCTCCGCGGAGCTCAACGACAAGCTCATCACCCCGCGCTTCGGTTACAACTTCTCGAGCGACCGCATCGGCATCCGCAACACGCCGTTCGCGCAGTTCGAGCGCAACCTCACCACGCACGAGCTCGAGGGCGGCATCACCTTCGTCATGTCGCCGACCACGCTCCTCGTCACGGGCGTCACCGCGCAGTTCGAGATCGGCGAGAACTCCAAGCTGTACCGGTACGTGCCGATGTTCGCGCCCGACATCGCGCCCAGGGTCTCGCCTGGCGAGTCCATCGACGCCGTCAACGCCAACCGGCTCTCGGTGCGCTCGCGCGAATTCCTGCCCCACACCCGCGACCGCTTCTCGATCGGCGCGCGCGTGAACCATCGCTTCTCGAGCGGCACGCTGCGCGTCGAGGAGCGTCTCTACGACGATTCCTGGGGGATCAAGGCAAGCACGACCGACGGGAAATACTTGCACGATCTCGGCGACCACCTCCGCGTGTGGCCGCATCTCCGCTACCACGTGCAGTCGGGCGCCAGCTTCTACAAGCTCGCCTACCCCGCCGCGATCGAGGCCGACGGCATACCGCTCCAGGTCTTCACCTATCGCACCGGCGATCGCGAGCTCTCGCCGATGATGACGGTGACCGCGGGCGGTGGCGCACGGATTGCTCTCACCACCGAGAAGGCCTCGGTGCAGTACGCGATCATCGTCTCCGGCGAGGTCATGTACTCGCGCTACTTCAAGTCGCTCTACATCACCGCCCGCACCGGTGTGTACGGGACGCTAGGCTTCGAGGCGGAGTTCTGAGGATGGTCATGCTGTACGAAACCAGTCGTCCCATCGCCCTGCTAGCGCTCGTCGCCCTCGCCGCTTGCGCGTCGGCGTCGTGCAGCGATCCCGTCCGCGATCGTCGGATCGGCGAGCTCGGCGCTGAGGATCCCAAAGTCCCGACGGGGCCTCTTCATCGCCCCGGTCAGCCGTGTGTGCTGTGCCACTCGGCGGGCGGCCCCGCGAGCAAGTTCCCCTTCGCGGTCGCCGGCACCATCTTCGAGACGAACAGAGCGGACGCGGACGGCGCGGCGGGCGTGCAGGTGCTCTTCATCGACGCCGCGAGCTCGCAACGTCGCTACGACACCAACGCCGCCGGCAACTTCTTCATCCCCGAGTCGGAGTGGAGCGATCTCACGTTCCCGTTCAAGGTCGGTCTCCTCTCGAAGGACGGCAAGCAGGTGCCGATGAATTCGACGGTGAATCGCGAGGGCTCCTGCAATTTCTGCCACCGCCCCGTGCCGGGCAGCAAGCTGTCGCTCCCCACCGACGATCCGCGCTCGGCCATTCCGCAGATCTTCGTCGCTGCTCAGGCCGCGGGGACGCCATGAGCCGTAGCCGCTGGACCGCTGGGGTCGCGCTCGCGACCTGGGCCGGAGCGTTCGCGCTGCTCGCTCTCGGCAACGCGTGCTCGGTCGACTCCGGTGCGGTGTCGCCGCTCGCTCTTCCCGACAAGGATCAATTCATCAATCAAGGTGTCGACACGTTCATGCAGAGACGATGCGGCGCCCTCGATTGCCACGGGCAAGTCGGCCGGCCTCTCCGCATCTACAGCCCCAACGGGCTTCGCTTGAACGACGGTCCCAACGGCACGCGCGACAATCGCGCCATCCAGCTGAACGAATCGGCCGCGAACTACTACTCGGTGGTCGGCCTCGAGCCCGAAGAGATCAGCCAGTGCCTCGTGACGAAGGGAGCCTTCATCGACTTCCTCCTCCTCAAGAAGCCGCTCGGCCTCGATCAGGGTGGCGTCCGTCACAAGGGCGGATCCGTGCTTCGTTCCACGGACACCGGCTTCGACTGCCTCCTCGGGTGGGCTTCGGGCACGGTCGACCCCGCGAAATGCGCCGACGCGATCATGCAGTAATGTAGCCTCGGCTTCATGGTGGCAACGAAGGCTGGCTCGCTCCGCACGCTCTGCATCGACATCGGCGGCACCGGCTTGAAGGCCATCGTCCTCGACGAGCGCGGCCACAAGCTCACCGATCGCGTACGCGTCGAGACCCCGAAGCCGGCAACCCCCGAGACCGTGGTCGCGGCCTTGCTCGCGCTCGTGAAGCCGCTCGCGCCCTTCGATCGCGTGAGCGTCGGGTTCCCGGGCGTTATCGTCGGCGGCTCGACGCACACCGCGCCGAACCTCGACAAGAGCTGGAAGAACTTCGAGCTGAAGGAGTCCCTCGAGCGCCGCTTGAAGCGTCCCACGCGCGTCCTCAACGACGCGGGCGTCCAGGGCTTCGGAGTCATCGAGGGCAAGGGCCTCGAGATGGTCCTCACGATGGGAACGGGCATGGGCTGTGCGCTCTACATCGACGGCAAGTACGTCCCGAACCTCGAGCTCGCGCACCATCCCTTCAAGGGAAAGAAGACCTACGAGGACTACGTGGGCGGAAAAGCCCTCGACAAAGTAGGCAAGAAAAAGTGGAGCAAGCGGGTGGGCGAGGTGCTGGCCCAGATCGATCCCATCTGGAATCCCCGGCGTATTTACGTGGGCGGGGGCAATGCCAAGCATTTGCGGCTCGACCTCCCGCCGCACGTGCGGATCACCGACAACGTGGCCGGCCTCCTCGGCGGCATCCGACTGTGGGACGAGCGCTAGAAGAGATATGCTCGCGCCAGGATGATGGCGGCTGAACGCGGACCGCTGCGCGTCGTGGGGCGCTACGCGCTCTACAACGAGATCGCTGCCGGTGGCATGGCGACGGTCCACATCGGACGCCTGCTCGGCCCGGTCGGGTTCGCGCGCACCGTCGCCGTGAAGCGACTCCATCCACAGTTCGCCAAGGACCCCGAGTTCGTCTCGATGTTCCTCGACGAGGCTCGCCTCGCGGCGCGCGTGCAGCATCCGAACGTCGTCGCGACCATCGACGTCGTCGCCACCGACGGCGAGCTGTTCCTCATCATGGATTACGTGCGCGGCGAGTCGCTCTC
>JAYTZB010000446.1:0-1749 GCA_043742085.1 Polyangiaceae bacterium | reverse complement strand
GATCTGTGGCGCACGAAGATGAAGAACTTCGAGTACCAGAAGCTCGCGGGTGTCGAGGTCGCACGCGTCGCGCAGATCGAGAAGCACGACTACGACGCCCTCGGCGCGTCGGGCGGCCCGGTGCGCCCCGCCGAGATGCGACCCGGCGATCTCTATGTTCGCGTCCCCATCGCGACGCCGCGCGTGGGCACCGATCAACTCTTCGGCGATCTGCTGGTCCTCCTCCTCCGCCGCGAAGAAGGCCGCCTGAAAATCGCCGGCCAATCCGACGAAACCGCGCAATAACGCGCCGAAGAGAACCAGAGACCGCGGAGACGCGGAGAGACGGAGGCGACCACGGAGATTGTTTGGCTCGAGACAAGCGCTCGACCCAGAGCGTCGTGGCCGCGCGTCGGCTCGCTATCGAGATCGGCAGCCAAATCTGCTCTCCGTCTCGCCTCCGTCCCTTCGTGACTCCGCGGTCTCTGGTCTCCGCTCGTCGCTCGGGAGTCAGTCGACGCGGTAGTGGGAGAGATCGATGTTGTATCGCTTCAGCCAGCGATGCACCTGCATGCGCTCCTTGCCGAGCTCCCGCCCGACCGCGGCGACGTTGCCCTTGTGGCGCTCGAGGAGGCCTCGTAGCTCCTCTTCCGTCGGTGGGCCGCGGCGCGGGGGAGGCGCGGTCGGCGTGCCGCCCGGCGTCTGCAGGATGGCGGCCTGTCCATACGGCGCCGCCGGGAGATTCCCCGGGAGCGACACGCGCTGGCGGTCGCCGTAGCCCTTCATGTGCTCGCTGATGGCGTCGGGCAGGTGCATCGTGTCGAGCTCGTTGCCGTCGGTGAGCGCGACGCCGCGCTTGATGCAGCTCTCCAGCTCGCGCACGTTGAAGGGCCAGTCGTAGTGGAACAGGGCCACGAGGAACGAGAACGAGAACTGCATCCCGGGTCGCCCGTAACGCGTGCAGAAGCTGTTCGCGAGCAAGAAGATGTCCTCCTTGCGCTCGCGGAGAGGCGGCAACCGCACCACGTGCTCGTTGAGGCGCGCGAGGAGATCGCCGCGGAATTTCCCCTCCTTCACGAACTGGTAGAGATCGCGGTGCGTCGCGCAGACCACGCGGATGTCGACCAGCTCGGGCGTGGTCGCGCCGAGCGGAAACACCTCACGTGACTGGAGCACGCGCAGCAGCTTCGCCTGCGCATCGAGCGGCATGTCGCCGATCTCGTCGAGGAAGAGTGTCCCGTTGTCGGCGAGCTTGATGAGCCCGGGCTTGTCGCGATCGGCGCCAGAGAACGCTCCGCGCCGGTAGCCGAAGAGCTCGCTCTCGAGCAGGTTGTGCGGGATGGCCGCGCAGTTGATGGCCTGCAGCGTGCCCTTGCGACCCGAGAAGCGGTGGATGCCGCGCGCCACGACCTCCTTGCCGGTGCCGGTCTCGCCGAGGACCACCGCCGAGAGCTCGGTCGGCGCGATGCGCTCGATGTCGGCCGCGACCTGGTCCATCTGCGCTCCGCCCACCAGCTCGCTGAACGATTTCGACTTTCGTTCACCGCTCACATTGCCGTCGATGCGGTACGCGACGCACTTCTCGGCGCCGGCATCGACGAACTTGAACATCGCGTCGCCGACCCGGATCTCGTGGTTCGGCTCGAGCTCGACCTCCGTGATGTACGCGCCGTCGACCATGGTGCCGTTGCGGCTGCCGAGGTCCTGGAGCATCCATCGCGTGTCCTTGGAGTAGATGCGCGCGTGCTCGCGGCTGACGGCCTGCTCGGG
>JAYTZB010000445.1:0-4855 GCA_043742085.1 Polyangiaceae bacterium | reverse complement strand
CTCCGCTACTCGGCGGGCACGATGACCGGTCCGTTCGACGTCGGCGGCATCACCAAGGCCACGTGGGTTGGCGTCGGCGAGATGCCCTGATCTCCTGCTCCTACCGTCGCGTCACGCCGTCATTTGACGATCGGGTTCTTCGCGACGAACGGCGCGCGGATGCGCAGGCTGGTGCGGCCCATCTCACGGAGAGCCGCGGGAATGGGCGGAAACGGGCTCGCGCGGCGGAGCGCGTCTGCGCAGTTGCGGTCGAACTCGTCGATGCCGCTCGGCCGAAGCGGCGGCCACGTCACGCGCGCGCTGCCGTCGGCCGCGATCACGAGCTCGATGATGACGGTGCCCTGCTTCAACTCGAGCATGGCGCTCTTCGGGAACGCGTCCTTCCAGAGCGGGTTCACCTTCTCGTGGATGATGCGGAAGTACGGCATCAGCAGCGGGTCGTTCGTGAACCAGTCGAACACGTCACCGTCGCCCGAGCCGAGAACGCGTGCCGTCGAGCCGCGCCCCTGCGCTCCGCCGGCGCCGGGATCGGGAGCGGGTCCGTCGGAGCCTCCGCGTCCTGCGCCGGCGAGGCCGCCCGCGAAGCTCGCGTGCACCTGCGACTGCACCATGCTCGCGACCTCCTGATCGCTGTCGATGGTGTCGCTGGGCCGACCGCGGAACGACGCCGTGATGGTAGGAGGGCCCTCGGTGACGGCGGGTCGTCCCTGCGCGATGCGCGCTGCCTCGGTATGACGCGTGCCGGCCTGGCCGTCGCGCACGCCGGTGCCGGGGCTCGCGAGGAGCTGGCCGCGCTGCGCCGCACCGGGCGTCGCGCCGGGTCCCGCCTGCTCGTCGGGCTCGGGCGTTCCCGCGTGCCCTCCGAGGACCGACGCAGGCCGCGGCGACACGAGCGAGCCGCGGCTCGGGTCGCTCGGCGCGCTCGGCCGTCGCTCCTGGTGCTCGCCGGTGCCGGTCGCGAGGAACGTGAGCTCCATCGGATGCGTCGTGGCGCGACGATCCTCGCGGGTCGTGCGGAAGGCCGCGGTCTTGAGGCGCTGGTGCTGGTCGCGATCGAGTCGGCTCGTGGGATCGGGGCTGAGGCTGAGGTCCTCGTCGAGCGCGGCGAGGTTGATGGCGCGCGCGCCCGTCGCCTGTCCGCCGAGCCCGAGCGTGCCGGTGTCGACGCGCGCGACAGTAGCTCCGCCGTGCGCGGCGGGCCTGGCTCCTTCGGGAACCACGTCGCGATCGGCGAGCAGCGTGCCCTCCGCGAACGTCGGCAGCTCGATCGCGACGACGTCGTTCGGCGGCGCGGTCCGGCTCTCCGCGTCGCGGCGATCACGGGCCTGCGCGAAGTGATATGCGACGATGCCGGCGATCGAGAGGAGGCTCACGTGCGCTACCGCCGAGGCGAACAGCGGCCACCCGACTTTCGCGGGGCCCATTCTACGGCGGCGTTGCGACAAGCTACGAAGGCTCCTGCCTGAAGCGTACGGCGTCCGTCTCGCCTTCGCCAACGCGGCCGTACGCGGCGCGGCCGGTTGCGGCCGGATGTAGGTGCTCCTAGGCCGTGAAACGGCGGCGAAATGCGCGCTCGGCGTTCACGGTGGTCGCCTCGGCGAACGCCTCGAAGGCGATGCCACGTAGCTCGGCGACGCGGCGCGCGGTGTGGACCACGTACGCGGGCTCGTTCGGCTTGCCGCGCTTCGGGATGGGCGCGAGGTAGGGGCTGTCGGTCTCGACGAGGATGCGATCGAGCGGCGCCCAGCGCGCCACCTGCTGCACGGCGAGCGACGTCTTGAACGTGACGATGCCCGAGAACGACAGATCGAAGCCGAGATCGAGGGCCTTCTCGGCAAAGGCCTGATCCTCGCTGAAGCAGTGGATGACGCCGCCCACATCGCGAGCGCCTTCGCTCGTGAGGATGTCGATGGTCTCGGCGGGGGCATTGCGCGTGTGGATGACGATGGGCTTCTTGCGCTCGCGCGCGAGGCCGACGAGGCGTGCGAACGCAGTGCGCTGAACGTCGCGCGGCGAGTGGTCGTAGTGGAAGTCGAGGCCGATCTCGCCGATGGCGACCACCTCGGGCTCGGCGCTGAGCGCCGCGAGCTCCGCGTAAGCCGCGTCGTCCAGGCTGACCGCGTCGTGCGGGTGCACGCCGACCGCGGCGCCGGCGCGATCGCTGAACCGCTTCGCGAGCGCCACGGCCGCCCGTGCGGGCGCGAGATCGGTGCCGACGCCGATGACCACGAAGCCGCTGACACCGGCTTCACGCGCGCGCGCGAGCACCTCGTCGGGTCCAGCCGGGAAGTACTGCGGATCGAGATGGCAATGCGTGTCGACGAGCACGGGACCGTAACCGTAACACCACTTTTGCTATGGTGACGCCGTGCCTGCTCTCACGGAAGAGGCGTTCCGCGCGCTGCTCGACGCGCGCGGCATCCTGCAACACGGTGCCCTCGAGGCGCCTCCGCGCGAGCGCGCGTTTGCGGTCTTCAGCCAGCGGCCCGATCTGCGCCTCGACGTCGACGGCCTCGCGAGGCAGGCCGAGCGCTACTTCGCGACCAAGCTCGGCGCGACGGTCGACAAGCACTACGACGAGGTCGTCCCCGAGGCCGACGCTGCGCGCATCGTCGTCGCCGGCGGCGACGGCACGTCGTCCGGCACGCGCCTCTGTTACGGGCGCTACGCCGAGAGCGCAGACTTTGCCGCCGCGGAGGAGGCCGAGCGCGCGATGGGCACGTATGGCCTCGCGCTCCTGGCGCAGCGCTGCAAGTCGATCTGGATCGTCGTGCCGGAGACCGAGGAGGATCGCGCTGCGCTGACCATCGCCGCGGTCTTCGCGAGCTCGATGCTCGGACCGATCCTCAGCCCGGGCGGCCGCGAGATCTACGGGGTGCGCGGCGCGCGCCTCAAGCTCGAAGGCCGCGCCAGCCCGTATCGCTAGAGCGCAGGCGCCTCGGCCGCTGACTCCTGGACGGCGCCTGGGTCACGGGCCGGCGACGATGAAGACCCGAATCGATGCCGACTGTCAGGACCCGAATCGTCAACGTCGACGGGTGCGGGTGCATCCCGGTCGGCGCGTGCCGTCACTGCGTGAGAGATGCGCAGTACTCGGCGTAGAGGTGGCCGGCGATGGTGCCCTCGGTGAAGCCAGCGGTGACGTCGACCGCGACCCAGGCCGGCGGCGTCGCGGGATCCTCGGCCACGACGGTGATGTTCACGCTCAGCGACTTCGAGATCCCGGACGGTGCGGCGAGGCCGAGGTCGTTCTTGAAGTCGAAGAACACGCTCTTGATGCCGTCGTTCTGCGACAGCTTGCGGCCAGCGGCGCCGCGCGGGATCGCCGTCACGATCAGCGTGTAGTCCGGGCTCGGCGAGCTCATCGTGGGACACGCGGGATCGCCGCCGAGATGCGACTCGGTGTGGAGCTCGACGCCGCCGTCGCCTTGCTGCGTGCCCATCTGCGAGCGAACGAGCGTGCGCTTCTTCCCGCCGAAGTCGGCGACGAGCGACGTCGTCTTGCAGGCGCCTTCGCACGCGGTGGCGGGCGCGTCGGTCGCGACCTTGGTGTCGGTGGCGGCATCGCTGCTCGCAGCCGTCTCGTCGCCAGGGACGACGGGGCCGCCGCCGTCGGGCGCGACCGCCACGACCACCATGGGCGGGGATGACGAGCACGCGGCAACGAGCACGAGGCCGGCGGCGCTCGCGGAGACGAGCGCGCACCACGCGAGGCAACGACCCAAGATCATGGCGCCACCCTAGCACCGCTCGCCGCGAGCGCCCGCGCGGCCGCCTCGCGCGCGGCGGTCCGGGAGCCGATGACACCAAGGAGGACGCTGCGCGCGATCCAGTCGAGCGTCGACCCCATCCACACGCCTGTCAGACCGAAGCCGAGCGTGATGGCGAAGATCCACGTCGCGGAGAGCCGCACGATGACCGCGCCGATGAAGCTGACGCTCAGTGCCTCGCGCGTGCGCCCGGCGCCGCGCAGCGACTGCGCGAGGACGATACCGACGGCCATGAATGGCTGCGCGACGGCGAGCACGGGCATGGCTGCGCGGCCGATCGCGAGGACCTCTGGATCGCGCGAAAACATCGGCAAAATGAGGCTCCGCAGGGCCAGCGCGGTCAGGCCGAAGAGCGTGAGCGCCATCATCGCGTCGCGCGCGCCGATGCGCGCCACCTTCACTGCCGCCTCCGGCTCCCCTGCCCCGAGCTTCTGCGCGACGAGCGCCGCCGCTGCGATCCCGAAGCCGTCGGCGGAGAGAAAGCAGATCGACTCGACGCTGATCAGCGACTGGTTCGCCGCCATCGCCGCGTCCCCGAGGCGGGCGATGATGAGAACGTAGCCGCCGTATCCGACGTGGTAGAGCACGCGCTCGGCGAACGCAGGCACGGCGATGCCGGAGAGCGCACGAGCCTCGGCTCGCCACCGTGACGGGGTCGTCGCCGTGGCCCCACCCCTCAGCGAGACGCGAGCGGAGACTCGCATCAGCGCCGCCGTCGCGAGCACCGCCTCGAGCCCGAACGTGATCGCCGTACTCACTCCGGCACCGCGCGCTCCGAGCTTAGCGATGAGCACGTAGTTCAAAGCCACGTGAACGACGTTCGCAGCGACACCGATCGCGAGCGGCGTCCGCGTATCGCCGCCGGCCTGCAGCGTCGCGATCATGATCGTCGCTACGAACACGAGAGGCGAGGCGGCGAGCGTGACACCGAGATAGGCGCGCGCCTCGACGAGCGCTGCCGGCGACACGTTCGGCGCCACGAGCGGCAGGAGGTCGAGCAGCCACGGCGACACGAGCGCGAGGGCAGCTCCTACGGCCGCCGCCAGCACCAGGGAGATCCGCGCCGCGAGCCGCGCCGAATCGGG
>JAYTZB010000444.1:0-3902 GCA_043742085.1 Polyangiaceae bacterium | reverse complement strand
CACCGTGACGCGCTTCCCGCGCCGGTGGTCGCGATGCTCGAGCAGGCGGAGCGCGAGCTCGCCGTACTACGCGCGCATGGCGATCGGCCGCTCGCGTCGCAGGAAGAGCAGTTCGCGCTGTCGATCGTCCGCAGTCTGGCGCCCGCGCGCGGAGTGCTGCTGACCGCGCGCGACGCACCGGGTCTCGGCGCCTACGAGGCGCACGACGTCCGGTGGGCGAAGGCGCTGTTCGAATACGCAGTCCATGCGCGCGCGCCGTTCCCCGTGTGTCCGGTGTCCGCGGACCCGCCGGAGCTCACGCATGCCATCGCCGACGGCGCGGTGATCGCCATCGCCGGGGATTGGGGGACGCACAACGCGGTGTCGGCGCGGATCGGCCACGTGATCGCCGGAATGCGACCAACCCACACGATTCACCTCGGCGACGTCTATTACGCAGGCACCGACGACGAGGAACGGAAGTTCGTCCAGGATTGGCCCGCGGGATCGGCGGGCGCATTCACGCTCAATTCCAATCATGAGATGTTCTCGGGCGGGCATGGCTATTTCGCCATTGCGCTTCGCTCCGAGAAATTCGGTAATCAGACGTATAGCTATTTCGCGATCCATGATCGGGACTGGCTATTCATTGGCCTCGACTCGGCGTATCACGCAACGAAGGCTGGATTGATTCCCTATCAGATTGGCCATCTCTACGAGGGCAGTCCCGAGGCCGAGCCGCAGGTGCAGTGGCTGCGGCGCGTGCTCGCACACCCCGTGGCGAGGCGTGCGGACGGGAGTCCGAAGCGGCTGTGTCTGTTCACGCACCACCACGGGCTCGAGCCCGACGGCGCGGAGACCGCGCTCCTCGTGGAGGTGCGCGCGGCGCTCGAAGGCCGCCTGCCGGACGTCTGGTACTGGGGCCACGTCCACGGTGCAGCGGCGTACGAGGTGCCCTATGGCGACGTCATCCTGCGCGGGCGACTGGCCGCGCACGGCGGCGTGCCCTACCTCTCGGAGTTCGATCCCGCGAAGGATGCCGCGGCTCACGTCGTCTGGGCCGAGCGGTCGGACGCCGGGGCGCTGGGCGCGAACGGCTTCGCGCTCGTGCGCGTGGTCGACGGAGGGCTGGTCGAGAGGTTCCACGACGAGACCGGCGCGGTGCGGTACGAGAGCAGCGTCCCCCGATGACGGACGAGGCCGATCCGGCGTCGCTCCGCGAGCTGAAGGAGCGCCTCGAGCGCTCGGAGGCCCGGTTCCGGGTCATCAGCGAGCGATCGCGAGACGCGATCGCCGTCTACCGCGACGGCTGCTTCATCTTCGTGAATCCCGCGATGCTCGAGATCCTCCGCTACCAGACGCCTTCGCAGGCGCTCGGAAAGCCGATGCTCGACATCATCCATCCCGACGACCGGCCCCTCGTCATGCAGCGTCGCGCCAGCTTCGAGGGAGGAAAGCCGCTTCCCCCGACGGAGCTCCGCTTTTTGCGGGGTGATGGGACTTTCGGGTACATGGAGTTCGTCTCGGCTCCCATCGACTACGACGGTCCCGCCATTCTCTCCATCGTGCGCGACGTCACCGAGGTCCGGCTCATGCAGGCCGATCTCCTGCAGAGCGACCGGATGGCGTCGGTAGGCACGCTCGCGGCGGGAGTGGCGCACGAGATCAACAACCCGCTCGCGTACATGCGGACGAACCTCGAGGGCATCGCGAACCGCAAGCTCTCCGAGCTGCGCTCGCGTATCGCGGCGATGGCACCCGCCAGCGGGCCGAGCCCTCTCGACGTGATCGACGAGATCGAGGCCATGATTCGCCTGGCGCAGGAGGGCGCCGAGCACGTTCGCATCATCGTCGCCGACCTCAAGACGTTCTCTCGCTCCGACGATGCGCCTCGCTCGTGGGTGGATCTCCATCGCGTCCTCGATGCCGCCGTGCACATGGCATCGAGCGGCCTCGCACGCAGCATCCCGATCACCAAGCGCTACATGGACACGCCGCCGATCTTCGGTAACGAGTCGCGCCTCGCGCAGGTCTTCCTGAACATCCTGATGAACGCGGCGCAGGCCGTCGCGGGGCGCGAGGATGCGGGGATCGAGATCGACGCCACGACCGACGTCGAGGGCAGGGCGGTCATCACCGTGCGCGACAACGGCCGCGGCATGACCGCCGACGTCGTGGGCCGTATCTTCGATCCGTTCTTCACCACCAAGGTGTCCGGCGCGGGAACGGGCCTCGGCTTGTGGGTGTGCGAGGGCATCGTGCGCTCGTTCGGCGGGCGCATCGACGTCGAGAGCGCGCCGGAGCACGGCACGTCGTTCACGGTCGTGCTCCCCGGCAAGGTCGAGGAAGCGCCGTAGAACGGGGCTCGCGGTAGTCCCGATCTTGGCCGTTCAGCGCGCGAGCGTGTACCGCCAAGAGATGAAGACCAGCGCCGTCGGCCTCCTCTCTCTCTCGGCGATGCTCGTGGCATGCGGGGGCGGCGCGAGCGCCGGTCGCCGTGCGCTCGCGTCGTCCGCCACGTCGACGACGTCGACGACGTCCGCAGCGCACGTCGGCGCGCGCACGACGGCAACACCGGAGGCGCCCGCGGGCGAGCTCGGCCTCCAGCCGGGCGACTACGTCGTGTATCGCTTCTCGGGGAGCTTCCGGAAGGCGCCGGCAGCGCCGCTCACCTTGACCCAGCGCGTGCTCGGTCGTGACGGCGCAGTGGTCTCGCTCGAGGTCGTGCTCGACGACGGTCGCAAGCAGGAGACGCTGCGCATCCGCAAGGACGCCACGCCCGGCTCCGCCGAGGAGGTATTCGACGTGACGCGCGTGGAGGCGGGCGTCGCGCGCTCGGCGACCGTCGACGCGTATGCCGCGCTGATGGCGAAGACGGTCCTCGCCGCGGATCAGAACGAGGCCGAGCTCGGCACGGAGACCACGAACGTCCACGTCGGCGGCAAGACCCTGCGCTGCAAGAAGACGAGCTACCGCGTCCGCGTCGGCAAGCACGAAGCGACGATGAGCACGGTGGAGAGCGAAGGCTTCCCGTGGGGCGACGTCGCGGGCGACATCACGACCACCGACGGCCAGGTGCTCTATCGCGTCGAGGTGCTCGAAGCGGGCAGCGGAGCGCGCGACGGCGCGGTCGCGGCGATCCGCTGAAGGAGGCCTTTCGCGTCAAGGCGGTCGCCCCCGACTGCGTGCTCGTCGGGTACGTCAACGCCGACGGCGATCATGCCCTCGCGGACATCGGCGAGACGGCCGCCTACCACGGCGCGAACAGCTACCTCATCGTCAACGAGAACCGGGACGAGCGCGTCACCGAGCGCGGCAACAACGAGCTGCGAAGCCACACCAACCGCAAGCTCCTCGCCGAGGCGTACCGCTGCCCGATGTCCGACGACCTGCCGAAGTAAAAATCTGGTCTGCGGCAGTCGGCCGTCCTCCCTGGGCGGTATGGCGCGAGGATGCCGCGTCGCTTAGAAACTGTAGGGTGACGGCCGCCCCCCTCATCTTCCCGAAGCGGTGCGCGTGCGGGCGCATCTGGCGTCGGGAGGCCTGGATGAAGCTCGAGTACGTCGGCATCATGGATGACGGCGTCGACCGCATCGAGCTCCGTCACTGCACGTGCGGCTCGACGATCTCGATGCTCGCCTCGGTCGTGGGGAGGGTCGCAGCGGAAGGGTAGGGTTGCCCGCACCGACGGCGGTTTTGCCGCACCAGATCAGCTAGGCTCGTGCGATGCGCAGGAAGCTCAGCCTTGCTCTCGCCGTGGCCCTCATCCCGACCGGGGCCGCGTGCACCGCGCTTCTCGGCTCCTACGAGGTCGGAGCTACCTCGGGCAACACCCCCGACGGGGGCGGCGGCGACACCGGCGGAGGCGATGCCATCGCTTCGGAGGCCGGCGTGGGCGAAGCCGGCACGGACGGCGGCGAAGC
>JAYTZB010000443.1:0-4541 GCA_043742085.1 Polyangiaceae bacterium | reverse complement strand
CGTGGCGCCGCGGCGCGAACGTTCTCGCTCACCGACTGCTCGTCGTCGGGATACGAGTTCGGCTACGACCAGGGAGCGGGCCTCGAGCAGCTCAATCTTCACTGCCGAACGATGCAGATCGCGTCCACCAATGCGCCACTGACCGCCTTCGCGCACGATCTCATGTCGGGCGGCTCTTCTTCGCGCAAGACCGCAACGCTTCGCTTTGGCGTGGGCGCCGCGGCGCGCGCTTACGCGTACACGAACGTGTCGCTTGCCAGCTACGTCTTCGACAAAGGCACCGAGAGCTTCACGCTGGTCGGACAGGCGCCCTAGGTCGCCAGCGTCGACGCGCGCCGCGTGCCTCTCGTAATCACTTCGCGCCTTCCATGAAGGTCTTCTCGAAGGTGCCGAGCTGACGGAGCGCTTCGAAGAGCGCGATGCTGGCGGCGTTGGCGAGGTTCAGCGAGCGCACCGCGCCGAGCGTGGGGATGGCGACCGCGCGGCCCTCGTGCGCGGCGATGAGCTCCTCCGAGAGCCCCACGCTCTCCTTGCCGAAGACGAGCGCGTCGCCCGGCGCGAACTCGGCGTCGAGGTAGCTCCTCTCCGCGACGCCGCTGAAGAGGTGCAGGCGGCCAGGGGGATGGGGGACCGCTGCGCCCGGCGCGGACTCCTTCTCGAAGGCGTGCACGAAGTGCGCGAAGTCGAGATGGCGGCGCACGTCGACGAGGTGCCAGTAATCGACGCCCGCCCTGCGCACACTGTGTTCGTCGATCCGGAAGCCCAGCGGGCCGACCAGGTGGAGCGGCGCTGCCGCAGCCGCGCAGAGCCGAGCCACGTTTCCCGTGTTCGGAGGGATCTCCGGCTCGACGAGGACGACGTGCAACGGACGCGGAAGCGCACGCGCGCGGAGCCTGGGTGTGGAGTTGGAGGTTCGTGCCATGGTTGTTAACGGCCCATTGCTTTGCGCGACCCGCGCCGCGAGATACGATTTGTAATCGGACTCACCTCGGGAGGCGACCTTGAAGCGGGCTTCTTTGATTCTGGCTCTACTCGTTAGCTTCGGCAGCATGGCTTTCGCGTGTGGAGGCGCGACCAGCACGGACGTCTTCGGAACGCCCACCGACACCTCGGGAACGAGTGGCGGCACGAGCGGCACCGCGACCAGCGGCGGCACGAGCGGCACCGCGACCAGCGGCGGTACGAGCGGCACCGCGACCAGCGGCGGCACGAGCGGCACCACGACCAGCGGCGGCACGAGCGGTACCGTCGACGCGGGGCCCAGCAAGACCTGCGCATCCAGCGACAGCTGCGCCGCGACCGAGTACTGCAAGCGAACCACGTGCACGGCGGCGTCCGGCGTCTGCACGACCCGCCCTGCGCAGACCGCGACCGAGGCTCCCGTGTGCGGTTGCGACAACGTCACGTACTGGAACGAGAGCGTCGCCGCTCACGACGGCGTCAACGTGCTGGCGGGGTCGGGGGAGTGTCCGAAGACGTCGGCCGTGAAGTGTGACGGCAACAACCTCCAGTGCGCGAACGGTCGCTCCTGCAGCTTTGCTCTGAGCGGTTCCGCGCAGTGCAACGTCGGAGTGGGGCTCGGCACGTGCTGGGCACTCCCGACGAGCTGTGCGGGCGTCGCCGCAAAAGACTCCGTGTGCGGCTCCGGCAAATGCGTGAGTCGCTGCGAGGCGATCCGCAACGAGGACCGCTACTTCCCGAACGGCAACTGTCCCTGACGTCTCGCGAGGCGCGCGCGCGCAAAGGGTCGGATGCGGCCTTGACGCGGCTTCGCTCGGGCTCGTAGCCTCCGAGAGCCGTGCGTAACCGCTGCGCTGTCCTCGTTTCTGCGCTCGCGTTGCTCGGCTCGTTCGCGTCCGGCGAGCGCGATGCGCGAGCGGGCGGGATGGATCCGACCCCCGAGCGTCTCGTGGTGCAGCCGGCGAACCTTCCGCCGAACCAGACGTGCCAGTCGGTCGCGGCGAATCCGGGCGCGCTCGTGTCGGCCGGCCTCCGTCCGCAGGACTTTCCGTGTCGTCCCGACAACGCGTCGTTCAAGAACATGGTCTCGGAGCTCGGCTTCGCCATCGCGCCGACCGCGTTCTATCCCGCGCGCACCACCGGCGTCGGCGGCTTCGCGGTGAGCCTCGAGGCGAGCTATACGCGCATCTCGCCGGAGCGCGTCGCGGATGCCAACGGCGCGAAGGTCCCGTACTGGCACCTCGGCACGCAGGGCGCGCAGGACCCGAACACGAAGCAGTTCTCGCTCGTCAACAACGCGCCCGATTCGATCATCCAGATCTACGCCATCAAGGCGCGCAAGGGCCTTCCGCTCGGCTTCGAGATCGCGGGCAGCCTCGGCACCATCGCGAACACGTCGCTCTGGGTCGGCGGTGGTGACCTTCGCTGGTCGCTCATGGAAGGCTTCCGCACCGGCGCGCTCGGGCTGCTCCCCGACATCTCGCTCGGCGGCGGCGTTCGCACGCTCACCGGAACGTCGAAGTTCTATCTGACGACGGTCGGCATCGACGTGAAGATGTCGAAGCCCATCACGCTGCAGGACAGCGCGGTGCTGATCCCGACCATCGGCTACCAGCGGATCATCATCTTCGGCGACTCGAACGTCGTCGACTCGACGCCCAACGTCGACGCGCTCGGGCAGTGCGGCTCCGAGGGACCGGATCCCAGCACCGGCGCCCCGCGCTGCCGCAACAAGCTTCCCAACGGCACCGACAACAGCGGCGACTTCGCGAACAGCTTCACGTTCGAGAAGGTGCGCGTGCACCGCAATCGCGGGCTCGTCGGGCTCAACTATCGCTACGAGCTCATCTGGCTGGGGAGCCAGATCGCCTTCGACATCACCGAGCCGAAGGACGAGAACCCGTTCCTCGTCGGGAGCCGCCAGTGGACGCTGTCATTCGAAGGCGGCGTCGTCTTCTGAGCGTCGCGTTCGCTCTCGCGTGCGCATGCGCGGCCGAGGCCTGCGGAGCGCCCTCGGGAGCGCTCGTGGGCGTGAGCGATCGTGCGTCCGGAGGCACGTCCGCGAAGCAGTCGCGTGACGGCGGCGCGCTCGACGGCGCGCCTGCGCTGCCCGCCGATTACCACACCAACTTCACGAAGCTGAACAAGGCGCGCTTCGTCTCGACCGGTCACGCGTCGGGTCGCTGGGACGTCGACGTCTATGCCAACGAGCCGGCGATGCGCGCGCTCACCACGCGTACGCGCGACGTTCCCGTCGGCGCCATCGTCGTCGAGGAGCACTTCGAGAAGAGCGTCGCCGGCGGCTCGGGTCCGGTGATGGTCATGGAGAAGCGCGCCAAGGGCTTCTCGCCCGAGCACGGCGACTGGCGCTGGACCGTGGTGGGCTCGAGCGGTCAGCTGGTGAAGGACGGCGTCGTCGAGTCGTGCGCGGGCTGCCACGACGACGCGCCGATGGACGGCTTCTTCCCCATCGCCGACTGATCTCAGGGCACAGGGCGCTCGGGGCGCTCTAGGAAAAAAGCAGCGCGAAGAGCGACGCGATCACCGCCACCACGCCGAGGAGCGTCGCCAGAACGACGCCGCTGGTCGCGGTGGCGAGCGCCTTCTGCGCGCGCTCGCCCTCGAGGCGATAACACCCGCGAAGGAACGCGCGCGTCGCACGACCGGGAACGGTGACGAGATCGAGGACGCCCAGACCGGCGGCGAGACCTTCCTTGAACGTCACGATCACGGCGCCGAGCGGCCCCATCACGAGGTCCCACCCGCACGCGTAGAGCCCGAAGCGCAGCGCTCGCGTGCGTGCGCGTCGTGCGCCGCTCGACGTTGCGCCGATGTCGATGGCGAGCGCGTGAACGGCATGCGCGAACACCAGCAGCGCAGCGAATGCCGGCACGCCGAGGAAGACGAGGCGCAGCATGAGCGAGCGCGCATGCGGATCGAACGCAAGGTGCCGCAGCCATTCGGGCGCGACCACCGCGGCGACCGGGATGACGAGGAGCAGCATCGAGAACGACGCGAGCAGCTCGCAGATCGCCGCGAACCGCAGCGCCGGCATCACGGGGCCGTCGGGCAGGAGCTCGAAGAACGACTCCGCATCGCGGGTCGTCGAGCGAGCCGTCGCCCAGAGGCGCGTGAGCGCCGGCATCATTGGTCGCTCCCACGCGACGATGGCCACGATGCCCGAACGCGACAGATCGCGATCCTCGCAGCCCGTGCAATCGGCCTCGCCGCAGACGAGACACACGACGGCGGCGGGCACATCGATCAGGTCCGACGACGCGGCCTCGCGATCGAGTCGCTCCTCGATCGATTCGAGAGAGCGCTCGCCGTCTGCGAGATCATTGTCGTTCGCCCGCGCTCCTCGTCCTTCTGAGAGCAGAGGAGGAGACGCGCCGTTCGACGTTCGTCGACTGCGCTGCGCCATGCCCGTGGAGCATGCCTCCATCGGGGGATGGACGCCAATCCACGTGGAAACTTAGGGCGGCGTCGCGAACGAGGACCCCCGTTCAGTGAACGGCTTGGCCCTTCGAAGTACCTCGCGTGACCTTGATGTCGTCGGCCCGGCCGCCGAGGCGGAGAGC
>JAYTZB010000442.1:0-1751 GCA_043742085.1 Polyangiaceae bacterium | reverse complement strand
GCCTCGGCCTTCGCGCGCGCCTCGGCCTCGGCGGCCCTCGCCGCCCTGGCATCCGCTTCCGCCTTGGCCTTCGCCTCGGCTTCGGCAGCGGACGCGTTGGCGTTCGCCCCCGTCGCAACGACGCCCGAAGACGGCGATGCTGCAGCCGTCGACGAAGAGCCCCCCGCCCCGACGCGCCCGACGAGCAGCCCCACCACGACGGCCGCCGCGGCCACCGTCACCACGATCGCCGCGACCATGCCGGTGGAGAACGAGCGCGACGGACGCGTCTTCGCGGCAACCGCCTCCGACGACTCGCCCCACGTCACGTCCGTCGACACGAGCGGCTCGCCACGACCGCTGGCCGGCCGGCGCGAGCGCGAGCCCGCCGAGGCCTTCGTCGAGCCCGCGACCGCGCGCGCTCGGCGCTCCTCCTCCGACGGCTCCTCATCGGGGCC
Organism: Polyangiaceae bacterium; assembly: GCA_043742085.1. Classification (GTDB taxonomy): domain Bacteria; phylum Myxococcota_A; class Polyangia; order Polyangiales; family Polyangiaceae; genus Labilithrix. Next base: position 1,314 of record JAYTZB010000442.1, on the reverse strand, counting down.
GTCGAGGTCGTCGACAGGCGGCAGCGTCTCCATCGTCACCGCGGTCGACGGGCCCGTCGCATCGGCGGCGTCCGGCGACGCGAGACCTGCGGCGAACGGACTGCGCTGTCCCGAGTCCTGCGTGTCCTCGAACGAGCGCCACGGACGGACCGGTCCGCCCTGCAGCGCGCTGCGCGAGAACGGCTCGAGCGCGGCGGCGAGCGCCGACACGTTGTGGTAGCGACCCTCGGGCTCCTTCTCGAGGCATCGCATGACGATGGCGACGAGCGGCTCCTCGAGCGCGGGTCGCAACGTGAGGAGCGGCTTCGGGTCCTCGTTGACGACCCGGATGCAGACCTCGGTCACCGTCTCGCCGTCGAAGGGAAGCTGGCCGCCGAGCAGCTCGTAGAGGATGACGCCGAGCGCCCAGATGTCGCTGCGGACCTCTGCGGTGCGCGCGGAGCGCATCTGCTCGGGCGCCATGTAGAGCGGCGAGCCGATGATCGCGGCCGAGTCGGTGAGCGCCATCTGCCCGACGGCTCCAGGACCGAACGCCTTGGCGATCCCGAAATCCAGGACCTTGAGCAGCGGCGTTCCGTTGAGGCGGCGCGTGACGAAGAGATTTTGCGGCTTGAGATCGCGATGGACGATGCCGGCGGCATGCGCCTCGACGAGCGCCTCGCAGGCCTGGAGGACGTACTCGACGGCGTCGGCGACGGGCAGCGGGCCCTTCTGCTTGCTCAGCTTCGACAGATCCATGCCCTCGAGGAGCTCGAGGACCATGAACGGGCGATCCTCGGCGTCGCGGCCGACGTCGTAGACGCGCGCGACGTGCTCGCTCTTGAGACGGACGGCGGCGCGCGCTTCCCGCATGAAGCGCTCGACGTTGCCCTTGCCGGCGAGGGCATGCGGGAGGATGAACTTCAGCGCGACGGGCTGGTCGAGATCGATGTGCCGCGCCGCGACGACGACGCCCATGCCGCCCGACCCGAGCACGCGCTCGATGCGGTACTTGCCGGCGACGATGTCGCCGGGAGCCACGGGCGATTTCATACGACCCGAGTCGGACATGAGGCCGGACGAGCGTAGCACGCGCCGTTGGACGAGCCCGTCGGCCGACGCATGTAATGGAACTCGCTGGATTCTCCGACTATTGACACTCGGTGCCGAGGGCCGGCGTGGGGTGGCAGTAGACGAAGCCGCCGCCCTTGGTCTGGGTGACGAGGACGATGGTATCGGCCCGGATGGCGGGGTCGATGGTGCCCCAGACGCGGCCGATGGCGTCGGTGTTGGCCTGGCTCACCGAGAGGACGTGGAGGATCTGCTTCACCCACT
>JAYTZB010000441.1:0-6633 GCA_043742085.1 Polyangiaceae bacterium | reverse complement strand
TCCTCGCCACTGAGCTTGTCGACGCCACGATCCTCGAGGATGCGCCGCGCCCGAGCGGGTCCACCGTCCTGGAGGAGCAACGCGTACGGGTCCTCCTCGCGCACGAGCGGCTTCTTGCCTCGCGTCGCGGAGCGGAGCCCCGCCGAGGTCGCCTCGCCGGGCGTGCCGCTGTCGGCGCCGTCGTCCACCTCCGGCGGAGCGATGACCACCGGCGCGATCAGCGCGGGCGCCTCCGGCGTTGCGGCCGCGGATTTCGTGGGCGCTGCAGCATCGCGGAGCGGTCTCACCGGCGCAGGACGCGGCTCGTGCTGTCCGCCGGCGATGATCGCGAACGCCACGGTGAACGCGATCAGGAGCGGCACGCCCACGGCGAGCATCACCTTCTGCCGCGGCTGGAGCCCGACCGCGGGCGCTGAGAGGCTTCCGACCTCGGCGGCGGTGCCCATGTCCGGTGACGACGTCATCGGCGCGCGCACCTCACCGAGCGCGCGCGACGACGAGTGCGGAGCCGCCGGGACGAGCAGGTCGGGCGACGATCCCATGCCGCCCATGATCGGACGCACGCCGTCGCCCGGTCGCATCGCGATCGCCGCGGCGGACGAGCGGATCGGCGCGGTCCGCTTCATGGTGGCCTCGTCCTCGATGACGGGGAGTGCCACCATGCGCGCCGTCGGCATTCGCTGCGGCTGCTGCGAGCCGGGCGGTTGCACGCTCGCCGGCTGCACGCTCGGCGGATTCGCGCTCGGCCGAGCGCTCGGTGGAGGCGGTAGAGCGGAGACGGCGGCCGAGAGATCACGCTCCGTCGCGCCGAGGTCGGGGCTCGAGGGCCGCGTGTCGAGCGCGTCGGCCAGCTCCACGCTGTCGTGCATGCTCGCGCCGAACGTGCGCAGCGTGCCGCGCACCTCCTCTCCGTACACCGCCGACGGATCGTCGTTCTTTCCCGCGACTGCCTCGGCAGCGATGCGCACCTTCTGCATCAGCGCCGCGAGATCGCCGGGGAGCACGCGGAGCGCGGCGGGCAGCGCGTCCGACAGCTCACGCTGGAGCTGCGCTCCCGTCGCGGGTCGCGCGGCAGGATCGTTGGCGAGCGTGCGCATGATGACGTCGTCGAGCGCCTTTGGAACGCCCGGCGCGAGCGCGCTCGGCGGGATGATGTCCGGCTCGCGGATCTGGTTCAGGATCGCGATGTCGGTCTCGGCGTCGAACACCCGACGGAACGTGAGCATCTCCCACAGCACGAGGCCCACGCCGTAGAGGTCGGCGCGCCGGTCGACGGTGCGCGCCGAGCGGGCCTGCTCCGGCGGCATGTACGCGAGCTTTCCGCGCAGCGAACCGGTCTTCGTCTGGCCGCCAACCTGACGTGCCTTCGCGATTCCGAAGTCGATGACGCGGACGGTGCCCTTGTACGAGACGATCACGTTGTGTGGAGAGACATCGCGATGGACGATGCCGAGCGGTACGCCCTCCTCGTCGGTGGCCTCGTGCGCGCCGTGCAGGCCGCCCGCGATCTGCATGGCCATCGCGACGGCCTGCTCCATCGGGATGCGACCGCGCTTGCGCAAGACGGCGATGGTCTGCGCGAGTGACGCGCCGTGCACGTACTCCATGACCAGGTAGTAGCGACCGTCGGCCTGACCGAACTCCTCGACGCGGACCACGTTGGGGTCGTCGATCCGCGCCGACAGCTTCGCCTCGTCGACGAACATCCGCGCGAAGCGCTTGTTCGCCGCGAGGTGGTCGTGGATCACCTTGATGGCGACGGGCCGCGAGAAGCCCGCCGGTCCGATGCGACGCGCGAGGTAGAGGACGCCCATGGCACCCGCGCGAAGGCGCGCAAGGATGCGGTATCCGCCGAGCGTGCTCCCCGGCTCGAGGGCGTTCACGCCGCGATCGTCGCACGCCCTCGCGCGAAAGCCAAAAGCGGCGAACGCGGCTCCTCGCTCAATCCTGCGTGAATTTGCCCTTCACGGCGTCGCTTTCGCAGTCGCTCCTGGCCTCGTCGACGGTCAGCGCATGCTCGCCGGCGACCTTGGAGCCGTAGTACCGCTTCACCTCGCCGTCGCTCATGACGCAGGAGCCGAGCTGGCCCTCGGTCGAGCAGCCGGCGTGGGCGAACTTGCCGTGGAAGCCTTCGCAGAGGGACTTCTCGAGGCCGAACGTGGTCCCGGCCTTGTACTCGTTGCAGGTCCCGAGCTCGTTCACCATGCTGCAGCTCGCCCGGGCGGCGGTCACGGCGGCCGACGTGGTCGTCGTCTCGCCGGCCTTCTCCGCCGCTTTCGCGTCGTCCTTCTTCCCGCAGGCCGCGACGGCCACGAGCATCAGCGCGGTGACGGACGTGAGGGCGGCGAGCTGGAGCAGGGTCTTCATGACGCGACCTGTACCTACGGCGCCGGCACGGATTCCTCCCCTTCCGGCTCGCTTCGTCGTCCCTTCGTCGTCCCTTCCCCCCCGCGCGGGGCTCGATTAGCGGAGTCTCATGAAGATCGTGGTGCTCGGTGCAGGGCTCGTCGGTGGGCCGATGGCCCTCGATCTCGCGAAGGAGAACGGCTTCGACGTCACCGTCGCGGACATCCGGGACGAGGCGCTCGAGCGTGTCGCTCGTGGCACGAAGATCCGTATCGTGAAGACGGATCTCGCCGACGTCACCGAGGTGACGAAGCTCGCGAACGAGCACGACCTCGTCCTCTCCGCCGTGCCTGGATTCATGGGCTTTGCGACGCTGAAGGCGGTCCTCGAGACCGGCACGAGCTGCGTCGACATCGCGTTCTTCCCGGAAGATCCGCTGGAGCTCGATTCCGTCGCGAAGAAGCACGCCGCCACGGCCTTCGTGGACATGGGCGTGGGCCCGGGGATGAGCAGCGTGCTCGCGGGGCATGCGTACTCGCAGCTCGACACCACCGACTCCATCATCACCTACGTGGGCGGGCTGCCGCGCGTCCGTCGCTGGCCGTACGAGTACGCCGCGGTCTTCTCGCCGATCGACGTGATCGAGGAGTACATGCGGCCCGCGCGCTACGTGGAGAACGGGCACCTGGTGACGCGGCCGGCGCTCTCCGACCCCGAGCTGCTCGATTTCCCCGAGGTCGGCACCCTCGAGGCCTTCAACACCGACGGCCTCCGCACCATGGCGAAGACCATGAAGGTCGCGAACATGAAGGAGAAGACCATGCGCTACCCGGGCCACATCGAGAAGATGGCGGTCCTGCGCGCGACGGGCTTCTTCGGGACCGAGCCGATCGACGTCGGCGGCGCGAAGATCCGCCCCCTCGATCTCACCGCGAAGCTGCTCTTTCCCATGTGGAAGCTCCAGCCGGGCGAGGCCGACGTCACCGTCATGCGCGTCATCGTCGAGGGGACGAAGAACGGCAAGCGCACGCGCTGGACGTACGATCTCTTCGACACGTTCGATGCCGAGAGCGGCGTGCACTCCATGGCGCGGACCACGGGCTACACCGCCACCGCTGCCATCCGCATGCTTGGCAAGGGCATGTTCACGGACAAGGGCGTGTTCCCGCCCGAGCTGGTGGGCCTCCGCCGCCCGTGCGTGGACTTCCTCCTGAAGGAGCTGAAGGAGCGCAACGTGAAGTACGTGGAGAAGGTCGAGACGTTTTGAGCGCGCCCGAGCGGCCGCGCGGCCCGCTGCTGACGTGGCTCCTCGGAGCCATCACGATGGGCTCCATCCTGGACATCGGCGCGACGGTCCTGATCTTCGGTGCGGTCCGGAGGGCGGCGCAGACCGAGATCGAGCCCAGCCAGCTCTCCATCAACGGGAAGCGGTTCCTCATCATCCTGCTCGTCGCCGGCATCGCGAGGCTCGCGTGTGCAGTCGGCATGTGGACCTGGAAGCGGTGGGGCGTCTTCGGTTACGTGGGCATGGCGCTGCTCCAGGTGTTCCTCTCGGCGAAGCTCGACGCGCACCACCAGCCTGCGTACGGGCGTCTGATCTGGGTGGCGCTCGTGCTCGCCGCCGCTCTGCCCAAGTGGAGCCAGTTCGATCGCTAGGAACCGCGCGCGGCCACGGCGGTGACACCACCGGGCTCCGGTGCTAGACGGATCCCGCTTTGGCCGGCCTCTATCTCGTCCACACCTTCGGGTGTCAGATGAACGCGCACGACTCCGATCGCATGGAGGAAGTCCTGCGCGCGAGCGGCTGGTCACGCGCCGAATCCGCCGAGTCCGCCGACCTCATCGTCCTCAACACGTGCAGCGTGCGGGAGAAGGCCGAGCAGAAGCTGCGCAGCGAGGTCGGCAAGCTCGCGCCCCTCAAGGCGAAGAACCCCGGTCTCGTGCTCGCGGTCGCGGGGTGCGTCGCGCAGCAGGAGGGCGAGAAGCTCCTCGCGCGCGTCAAGCACATCGATCTCCTGATCGGTCCCGACAACATCGCCGATCTGCCGGCGCTCGCGCGCGAGCAGATGGATGGCGCGCCGCCTCGCGCGCACACCGTCTTCGATCTCGACGCGCCTCGCTTCCTCGCCGCCGCGCCGCGGCTCGGTGAAGCCCCGGTCAGCGCGTGGGTCACCACCATGAAGGGCTGCGACGAGCGCTGCTCCTTCTGCATCGTCCCGTACACGCGCGGCCCCGAGCGCTATCGACCCGCCGAGGACATCGTTCGCGAGATCGAACGCTGGGTGGAGGCCGGATCGCGAGAGGTCACGCTGCTGGGGCAGACCGTCGACAGCTATCGCGACCCTGCGCTGCCGCCCCCCGCCTCCGACGATCCCGACGAGAGCCAGTTCCCGTCGCTCCTCCGCCTCATCGCGGCGCGCGTGCCCGGCCTCGTGCGCCTTCGCTACACGAGCCCGCATCCGCGCCACGCCACCGCCGCGCTCGCCCTGGCGCACGCCGAGCTCGACGTCCTCGCGCGGCACATCCACATGCCGGTGCAGTCGGGAAGCGATCGCATCCTCAAGCGGATGATCCGCCGTTACACCCGTGCAGAATACACGGAGCGCGTGCGCCGGCTCCTCGCTGCGCGACCGGGAATGACGCTCTCCACCGACGTCATCGTCGGCTTCCCCGGCGAGACCGACGCCGACTTCGAGGCCACGCTCGACGTCGTTCGCGATGTCGGGTTCGTCGGGCTCTTCGGCTTCAAGTACTCGCCGCGGCCCTTCACGCCGGCGCTCAAGCTCCCCGACGACGTGCCCGAAGCAGCGAAGGCCGAGCGCCTCGCGCGCCTGTTCGAGGTGGCGGAGTCACAGACGCGGGCCCACCTCGCGACCCTGCTCGGCACACGGCAGCGCGTGCTCGTCGAGGGCGCCAGCAAGTCCCCCGGCAAGGTCACCGGCCGCACCGAGCGGAACGAGATCGTGCATCTCGACGTCCCCGAGGGCCGTGACCTCGTCGGCGCGCTCCTCGACGTCGAGATCACGGCCGCGTTCAAGCACTCGCTGCATGGCACGTTGGACGCGGACGCCATCGCCGCACTGCCGGCACGGGCGCAGGGCTCGGCCCAGCGCCCCGAGCGCCGCCGTCGCTCGTTGACGATGGTGCCTTAGGTCTCGAGACGATGGGCCCGGGTCCGATTCACACGCTGCGAGGGGTCACTCCGAAGCTCGGCCGTGGGGTCTTCATCGCACCGAGCGCGAGCGTCATCGGCGACGTCGTGATCGGCGACGACTCGAGCGTGTGGTTCGGAGCGGTTCTCCGCGGGGACGCATTTCCGATCCGGATCGGGGCGCGCACGAACATCCAGGACAACGCCGTCGTCCACATCACCGGCGGAAAGGCCGCAACGAGCGTCGGAGACGACGTCACGGTCGGACATCTCGCGCTCATTCACGGCTGCACGGTCGGACACCGATGCCTCGTGGGCATGGGCAGCATCGTACTCGACGGTGCCATCATCGAAGACGAGTGCTTCATCGCCGCCGGAGCGCTGGTGCCCCCGGGAATGCGCGTGCCGACACGATCGTTGGTCATGGGCCGACCCGGCAAGGTCGTTCGCTTGCTGGCGCCCGCTGACCTGGAGCACATCCTTGAGGCCGCGGCGGTGTACGTCGCGCACGTTGCAGAATACCTCGCCGAGGGTTGATCGACTTCTCGCGGGCGCCGCGCTGGCCTTACGGCGACAGCGACGCGACCGTTCACAATTGGAAGCGAACGCGCTGGTCGAACTTAGCGCCCGCTAAGCTACCGCGCACTAAGGTTGAGAGCTGTGACTCAGGACGAGCACCAGCGCGTCCAGCGCATCAAGGAGTACGTCCTCGCGAGGTTGCGAGACGAGCTCGGGTGCGCCCCGCGCGGCGCGCAGGCCCAGCTGGCGAAGAAGCTCGGGGTCTCCGGCGCCCACCTGAGCAACATGCTCTCGCACAGCCCGACGCGCCAACCGGGCGAGGATTTCCGACGCAAGGTCGCGGCTCACTGGGGCGTCAGCTACGGGCAGCTCGAGTCGATCGCGCTCGGCGAAGAGGCCCCCGCATCGACGTCGAAGCCCGTCTCGTGGCGGGCCGAGGATGCGCCGCCGAACCTCGCGGCGGTGCTCGCCGACTACGCGTGGATGCCCGAGCTCCCCAACGATCTGCGCGCCGTCGCTCGCGAGCAAGCCCGCCAGCACCTCCGCTTCGGCGGCTTCGATTACTCGCGTGACGAGTGGCAGCAGATCCTCACCGGCCTCGAGCGTGAAGCGCTCGC
>JAYTZB010000440.1:0-1525 GCA_043742085.1 Polyangiaceae bacterium | reverse complement strand
CGTTCGAGTACACGCGGACCGACGGCACGGTCGCCAACCTCCACAAGGTCTCGTCCTTCGGCCTGGCCGCCGACGCCGGGATCGGCTTCTTTTTCCCGTGATCCGTCGCTTCATAATCGGGGACGGCTCGGCCCACTCATGACTGTGGCCGCTGCCGTCCTCTCCGTGTTCTTCGCCGACGGCGACGCCGAAGCACGGCCGTGGTGGCCTTTTCCGGGATGGTCGGGGCTGGCGTCGCGCGTCCTGGAGGGCGCGGCTGCCGCATCGAAGCATGCCCGCGGGAGCGCGGCCGATGGCGCCCGCGGCGCGACGTCGGGTCCGCCTCCCGCCGTCCCCTCGCTCGCGGAGATCTTTCGCGAGCACGCGCCGTTCGTGTGGCGTGGTCTCCGTCGCCTGGGCATCCCGGAGAGCGACGTCGAGGACGTGTGCCAGGAGGTCTTCGTCGTCGTCCATCGCAAGCTCGGTGACTTCGAGGGACGTTCGTCGCTGCGCACGTGGATCTACGGCATCTGCGCGCGTACCGCGTCGGACTATCGCCGCAGCGGGCGCGTTCGCCGCGAGGTGGTGACCGATACGCCCCCGGAGATGGCGCACGAAGGCGGACAGCACGACGCGGTCGCGCTCCGTCAAGCACGCGCGACGCTCGATCGAATCCTCGACGAGCTCGACGACGACAAGCGTTCGGTCTTCGTCCTCTACGAGATCGAGGAGCTCACGATGGCGGAGGTGGCGGAGGCGCTGGGCTGCCCGCTCCAGACCGCCTACTCGCGGCTCCACGCGGCGCGCAAGGTCGTCGAGGCGGGCGTGACGCGCGCGCAGGCGAGCGGCGGCGGCGGCGGCGCCGGAGCGAGGGGCGCATGAGCGAGCAGGATCCCAAGCGCCTGCTCGAGGGCGGCGGGACGCCGGGGTCCGGCGATCTGCGCTCGCTGCTCGAAGCCGGACGCAGCGAGGTGCCCGACCACGCACACCTCGCGATGCTCGCGGTGAAGATGGGGATCGTCGGCGGGCTCGGCGGCGCAGGCGCGGCGGGCGCAGCGGGCGCGGGTGGCGCGGGTGGCGCAGGCGCGGGTGGCGCAGGGGCGAGCGCCGTCGGCGGTGGGAAGGCCGTCGCCACCGCGGCGACCGCGGTCAAGGTCGGCATGGCCGCGAAGGTGATCGGCGTCATCGCGGTCGCGAGCGCGGCGGGTGCCGGGGCCGTGGTGGTGGCGAATCGTCAGGTCGTCGAGCCGCAGCCCAAGCCGGCCGGGATGGTGGCGATGCCGAATGCGAACGGCAGTACGAACGCGAACGCGAACGCGAACGCGAACGCGAGCGCGAGCGCGGACGAGGTGAGCGCGGGCGCGGCGAGCGTCGCGCCTCTTCCCACGAGGAGCGCGCCGGTCCGGTCCGCTGCGTCGAGCCCTCCCGCGGAGATCCGGGACGAGGGCCCCGAGGCGGAGGTGAAGCTCGTTCAGCGCGCGCAGGACGCCCTGCGCGGATCGCGGCCCACCGAAGCACTTGCACTCTGCAACGATCACGCAAAGCG
>JAYTZB010000439.1:0-2574 GCA_043742085.1 Polyangiaceae bacterium | reverse complement strand
TGACGGCTTCGTCTGCGGCGAGGGCTCCGGCGTCTTCGTCATCGAGTCGCTCACCAACGCCAAGAAGCGCGGCGCCCGCATCTACGCGGAGATCACCGGCTACGGCGCATCGAGCGACGCCTATCACCTCACGAACCCGGCGCCCCACGGCGAGGGCGCGCAGCGGTCGATGAAGATGGCGCTCAAGGACGCGGGCATCACGCCCGACGCCGTCGACTACGTCAACGCGCACGGCACCTCGACGAGCGTCGGCGACATCGCCGAGACCGAGGCCATCACCGCGGTGTTCGGCGAGCACGCCACGAGCAAGAAGCTCTGGATCAGCTCGACCAAGTCGATGATGGGCCACCTGCTCGGCGCGGCCGGCGCGGTGGAGAGCGCCGTCTGCGCCCTCGCCATCTCGGAGGGCAAGATCCCGCCGACCATCAACCTCACCGATCCCGATCCCGCCTGCCCGCTCGACTACGTGCCGCTCGTCGCGCGCGAGCGACGCGTGAAGCACGCGCTCAACAACTCGTTCGGCTTCGGCGGCACGAACTGCTCGCTCGTTCTTTCGCGCTTCGAAAGCTGAGCGTACGCTCGGGGCATGCGGTTCCTCATCGCTTCGGATCACGGCGGCCTTCGTCTCAAGACCGAGCTCGTCGAGCAGCTGAAGAAGGCCGGTCACGAGGTCGAGGACCTCGGCACCAAGACCGACGCGCGCTGCGACTACCCCGACTTCGCGCACGCCGTCGCGAAGGGCATCCTCGCGGCAGGCAACGGAGCCGCGCGCGGCATCCTGGTCTGCGGAACGGGCGTCGGCATGTCGATCGCCGCCAACCGCCACGCCGGCATCCGCGCGGTGGTCTGCTCCGACACGTACACCGCGAAGCTGAGCCGCGATCACAACGACGCGAACATCCTGTGCATCGGGGAGCGCGTCGTCGGCAGCGGGCTCGCATGGGAGATCGTCTCGGCCTGGGTCGCGGAGCCCGCGTCGACCGACGAACGACACGTCAATCGCCGCGCGAAGATCGAGCTCTGATCTCCCGCTTCGCCGCGATCGCGCTCTTGTCGACGGGCTGCGTTCTCGTCGTATCGCCGAAGCGGTACGGCGATCATTGCGTGTTCGCAGGAGCGACGACCTCGCAGTGCGGGGACTGCCTCGCGCAGCGCTGCCGTGCCGACATCGACACCGCCTGCACCGACGACGTGACGCTCGCCGCGGTGGAGAGCTGCGCGGACAAGCTCGATTGCACCGCGCTGACGACGCCCCCAGTAGCGAGCACGTCGGTCGGGAGGTGCGTCGCCGCGCAGTGCGCTGCGGTCTGCCGTTCGCTCACGGGCGGGAGCCAGACCTCGTGCGCGGAGCCTTCGCTCTCCGAGGGCCACGCGTGCAAGTGCACCGGCGGCGCAGCGACGAATGACTTCGTCTGTGACCCGCAGGCGTACCCGGACACGATCTGCTGCGCGCCCGCGACGGGATGGCCGGCGGACGGGGTTGCGTGCACATGTGCGCCGCTCGCGTGCACGGACACGAAGGACGGCTGCGCGTGCCGGCTCACCACCATCGCGCCGTCGAACCCGACGTGCGGCGGCGGCGGCACGGTCGGCGCGTGCTGCGTCGACCAGGAGACATGCGCGTGTCGTGCAACGGGCTGCTACGAGCTCGAGACGCCCGTCGCGCATTGCGGGGTGGAGACCATCGGTGCGGCAAAACCCAACCTCGGCTGCGCCAAGGGCCAGGTCAGGGTTTCGAGCTGCTCGCGGCGTTCGCCTTGACGTCGATCGGCGTCGTTCGCAGCGGCAGCTCGCCGTCCTCGAAGACGTTCCCCGACAGGACCACCTCGTCGAAGGTCTGCGTGCGCGGCTGATCGAGCTCCGTGACCTGTGCACTCTGCACGTGGATGCCGACAGCGTTGGCCGTGAAGTGGTTGGCGTGCACGACGCCCTCGCCGTGGAAGAACGCCACCGCGGCGTCGTCGCAGTTGCGGAGGGTCGAGTCCTCCATGCCGACGGCGGCGTATTCGACGATCACCCCCATACCGGCGAGCACGACGTCCTTGTGGTGGACGCCGTCGATGGTCGCTCGCGTGAGCTCGAGCCGTGCGCCGGCGCCCGCGTAGACCGCGCTGACGTCGCTGTCGACGATCGAGCTGTCGGTGATGGAGAGCGCCGCGCTGTCGAAGGCTGCGACGGCGATCCCGGTCACGCCGCTCGACGCTCCGATACCCGATAGCCCGGAGCGGGTGCCCGTGACGAGCGAGTGATCGAGGGACAACGAGGAGCCGGCGTTGGCGACCACGAGCCCCTTCTGGTGCGAGCCGACGATGGCGCTCTTGGCCATGGTCATCGCCCCGCCGTGCGTGATGAACGCGGCGGTTCGCGCGGCGTCGCCGGTGGCTCTGGCAGTGAACACGGTGCTCGTGAGGTCGGCCGTTGCGCCCGCGTTGCTGACCGTGAGGCCCGTCAGCGCGTCATAGAGCAAGCTGCTCTGGTCGAACGTGGCCGCGCCGCCGGCGGCGATCTGGACGACCGCGCTCTCCGTGCGCGCGAAGCCGTGCTGCGAGAGCTCGCTCGACGCGAAGCGAATCG
>JAYTZB010000438.1:0-3753 GCA_043742085.1 Polyangiaceae bacterium | reverse complement strand
CGCGAATTTTCCGTCGGTGACGAGCTTCATCGCGAACGGCAGCGTCACGGCCTCGGTCAGCGGCATCACCTTCAGCGCGCAGAGCGTCTGCTTCGTCATCTCGACCGCGCGGAGTCCGCCGGAGATCCCGCCGTAGCTGACGAACGCCGCGGGCTTGTGGTTCCACTCCTTGTAGAGAAAGTCGAACGCGTTGAGGAGCGATGGTGCGGTCGAGAAGTTGTACTCGGGCGTCACCAGTACGAAGGCGTCCGCGGCCGCGATCGTCGCGCTCCATGCCTTCGTGTGCGCGTGCTCGTATTGCTGGAGGCGCGGATGCTTCGGCTCGTCCATCATCGGCAGGTTCACCTCCTTCAGATCGACGAGGGTCACGTCGAACTTGCCGTGAGCCTTGGCTCGCTCGTGCGTCCAGTTCCCGATCGGTAGCCCGATACGACCGGGCCGAGTGCTGGCGATGATGACGTGGAGCTTCAACATGCGCGGCATGATCGCACGCTCTGGCCTCGAGACATCCGGGAAAATGGCGGCGCCGGTCAGGCCGAAGGCAGCGGGATGAAGTCGATATCGTCGCCAGGGATGATCGCGAAGCGGCGATTCTGCCAGTCGTCCTTGGCGCGCTCGATTCGCTCCTTCGAGCTCGAGACGAAGTTCCACCACACCTGACGATCGCCGGCGAGCTTCGCGCCGCCGAGCAACATGAAGCGCGTCGCCTCGAGCGCCTGGATGATCACCGGCACGCCGGCTCGGAAGATGACCAGCGCTGCGGCGCCGAAGCGTCGCTCGTCGCAGGAGACGGCGCCCTCGACGATGTAGACTGCACGTTCTTCGTGCTCGGTATCGATGGCGAGACGAGCGCCGGCGTCGAGCCGCGCGTGCACGTAGAGCGTCGGGGAAACGCAGCCCACCGGCGAGCGAGCTCCGAACGCGGTTCCGGCGATGATGTCGAGGCGCGCGCCTTCTCGTTCGACGGTGGGGATGGTGCTCGAAGCGTGGTGCTCGAAGCGTGGTGGCATCTCTTCGTGCTCGAGAGGCAGCGCGACCCAGCTCTGGATTCCATGAATGCGAAGGCCTGTTCGCTGCGCGTCTGTGCTCGTCCGCTCCGAGTGAGCGATCCCGCGACCGGCGACCATCCAGTTAACGTCACCGGGACGGATTGGCTGGACCGAGCCGAGGCTGTCGCGATGGACGATCTCGCCCTCGAAGAGATACGTCACGGTGGCGAGACCGATGTGCGGGTGCGGGCGGACGTTGAACCCAACGCCCGCCGCGAGATCGGCCGGCCCCATGTGGTCGAAGAAGATGAACGGGCCGACCAGCCGACGGCTCGCGGAAGGGAGGAGCCGGCGCACCGCGAAGCCGCCGAGATCGCGCGGGCGCGCGTCGATGAGCAGCTCGATGGAGGGGGACTCGCCGTCGACGCAGGCGGGCGCGTTTGCCGGGAGGGTGCCGCTCATGATTTCTCCAGCGTTTCACGAAGGGTGGCGCATCGCGAGGGCCGCGCTACACCTCCACCTACTTCATGGCTTGGCTACGGGGAATCGCCCTCTTCACGTCTGGTCTGGCTGGTCTGGCTGGCCTCCTGAGCGTCGCCGCCGGCTGCGATACGCTCGGGTCGATCGCCAGCGAAGGCGTGGACTTCGCGGGCGCCAAGGCCGATGCGCACTGCGATCGCCGCTACGTCACCGACGGCGGGCAGCCCGCCGCGTTCTGCCAGGAGGTGGTCTCCACGGTCGCGGCGGCGCAGTTCGCCGACGACTGCCGCACGAAGCACGAAGCGACGGCCGGACCGGGCCTGTGCCCGCGCGACAGGATCATCGGCGGCTGCAAGCTCCTCAAGAAGAACGACGATCAGTCGCTGGTCTGGGATTGGTACTACGACGTGGCCAGCGTCGTGGCGGAGGCCGGCGCCCATGCCGGACCGGACGGCGGCCCGACCTTCGACAGCCAGCAGCGCAACCTCGGCGACGTCGCGAGGTCGTGCGCGGACCCGACGCGCTACGAGGAAGGCGCGGTGCTCGCGCAGCCATGACGTTCGCGATCCTCGCCGCTCCGCTGTTCCTCCTCGCGGCGCCCGCGGAAGCGTCCGCGCCCGCTGCCACCAGCGAAGCGCCCGCAGCGCCCGCCGAGCTCGCGCCGGCGTCGCCGGCCTTGCCCGAGGCGCGCCCGCGCACGGCGTTGAACGACATCTTCTTCGAGGCGCTCGGAAGCGGTCTTCTCTACTCGCTCAACTACGAGCGCATCATCGACAAGTGGAATATCGGCCTTCGCGCTGGCGCCAGCTATTTTACTTATGCCGTCTCCAGCTACAACCGGAGTGGCAATCTGACGCTGGTCTCATTTCCAGTCCTCGCGAGCTACTACTACGGTCTCTGGCGCGGCCATCACCTGCAGTTTGGCCTCGGCGCGACGGTCCTCTACACGGGCGTCGCGACCGACTCGCTCGGCACGAGCTTCGACGCCGAGCGCTCGGGCTTCGGCCTCGCCGCCTCCGCGGTCATCGGCTACCGCTACATGCCGCGTGACGGTGGCGTCTCGTTCGGCATCGGCTTCACGCCGCTCGTCCGTGCGAGCAAGCTCCTTCCCTGGGGCGGCGCGAACGTGGGCTACGCGTTCTAGATGGCGGAGCGCTTCGTCGCCTCGCTGCTCATCCTCGTCGTCGCCCCGTGCCTCGCTCTCGGATGCGCGGCCCCCGTGAAGCCGGTGGTCGTCCCGAGCGACGAGCGTCTCCCGCCGTGGGCCTCGTGGCGCCGCTCTTCGAGATCGCTCGCGAAGCGCCGGTGACCATTCGCGCGCTGGAGCAGCATCCTCGAGCGCCATCGTTCTGGAATCCAGCGCCGGGGTTCGACGAGACGTTGCTCGGGCGCGGTACCGTCGGTCTCGACGCTCGTCAGACGCGCCAGGAGCAGAGCGTTCCGCTCTCGCTCGACGGTCACGTCGTCGGGATGGCGCGCCTCCGTTTCGAGGCGATCGACGTCGAATGATGCGTCGTGAGGTTCATGCGCTGAGCGCGGTGATCGTCGGCGCGGCGTTGCTGCTGGGCGCATGTCACGCCGAGGAGGAACCGCCGCGCGCGCCCTCCGCGTCGACGCACCAGGCTCCACCATCTGCGCTGCCGCTCCTGCTCTCCGTCGCGGTCTGTCCGGAGGTCGAGAGCCGCGTGCTGTCGCTCGTCACCGGGGACGACGGCATCGTCGACGCCTTTGCGCTCGTGAAGCGCTGTACGGCGCGACCCGGCGAAGGGGAGGTGGCGCTCGGCGGCGACGCGTGGGTGTGGGTCGGCGTCGATCGCGATCTCGGCGCCGTTCGCGTGCGTCAGTTCGTGCATGCGTCGCTGCATGCCGAGCTGACGCTGGGCGTACGCGCGACCTACGCGAACGATCACCTCGAGCTGACCCTCACGCCGAAGCCGGGGGCGCGCGCTTCGATCGAGCCGGTGGGCGCGCTCGACGTGTCTCCCCTCAACTGGGCCGGCCTCCTGGCCGTCGAGCTCGCGCCCGCGGCCGGCACGAGCCTCGAATGGGTGGCGAAGCGACGCCTGCGAACCGAGACCGAAGCCGCGCTCGCCGCCGCGATCGGCAAGCCGCTCGTCTACGCCTACGATGCACGCCACGGCGAGGCGGGCGGTGCTGGTCGTACGGTGCCGCGCGTGCGCGTCGTGCCTCGTGGAACCGCGCTCCTCGGGCCGTATCCGGAGGCCGAGACGGCGCCCGACCTCCATCTCCGCGTCGAGAGCGGGGGACGTGTCGCCGCGCGCGC
>JAYTZB010000437.1:0-2498 GCA_043742085.1 Polyangiaceae bacterium | reverse complement strand
GTGGAGCGTTCTCGGACTGAGCCCATGCACCACTGACGCTGTCCGAATGGCGCCGTCGCGTCGGGCGCGGGCGATTTCGAGGGAAGTTCACCAGGCCCGATCCCGGAGCCACGAGCGGCCCAGTCTGGCGCACCCGCCGGGCGGCGCCGCGCGCCCGCTTCATCGCGAATAATCGGCGTATTTGCCGGGTTAAGGCCCTCGTCGCGCCGGCACGACGGTTGCGTATGCGCCGGACATGACTCGCCCCGCCTTCGCGCTCCTCCTCCTTCCGGTTCTCCTCCTCGCTTGCGGCGCGCGGGTCGAGGACCCCGTCCCGACGGGCGGATCGAGCGGCGCTCCGCCCGCCGCGTCGGGCGCGCCCGCGGACACGACGCCGGCGAAGGACTCGACGCCGACGCCTGACCCCGGACCCGTGGTCGGTGGAAACTGCACGTACAAGGACATCAGCGGCACGGCGACGGTCGTGTCGCTCGACTCGGTGGTCGACAACGTCACCATCGGCTCCTGCCATCACGCGCGCACGCACGTCGAGTTCACGTTCGCGGCCGACGATCCGTCGCTGCTCGCGCAGCCCGACAGCGGCACGCACTCGCTCACGGTCGGAGACGGCAGCGACGTCCCGACGAGCTGCCTCGACAAGGCGGGCCTGAAGGTCGGCGCGACGTTCACGGTCACGCGCCGCGAAGCGGTGAGCGGCACGTGCTCGCCGCTGTTCTACGACGTCCCCAAGACGTCGGCGGCGCACGTCTGCTCGTGCGTCCCGTGCGACGACACGGGCGCGGGCGGCTGCTCGTAGTCGACGAAACCGAGCGACCGCATCCCTTCTCGCAGCTACCTTCGCGGGGTCGGATCGCACAACGAGGTGGTCTGCCCGTCCGCGGGCTCCCGCTCCCGTGCATCGTCTATTCGTCCGACGTGAGGGATCGCGTCGCCATCACGAATCCGCGATTCCTCGATGCTTCGCGCGCAGACCGAAGCCACGGCCAGGACCGTCGAGCGCGTACCGCTCTCGAAGGGGCCGCGTGCCGCCGGTTGGCTCGCGCATCGTCTGAACTCGACATAAAGTGAAGCCATGACGTCCGGGCTGGAGATAGGTTTCGAGCTCGACCGTCGGTACCGTTGGATGCAACGTGCGGCGAACGCACCCTCTGATGCAGGTGAGCAGGTGGACGCCAGCAAGAAGCCAGACCTACTCCTGCTCTGCGAGCTGCTGGGGAGCACGCCGTACGCGCTCATCGGAGGTCTCGCACTGCAGGTTTACCAGGCGGAGCCCAGGACGACCCTCGCCATCGATCTCGCCGTTCTCACGTATGATTCGCTTCCGGCTGCGGCGCTCATCGCCGCCGGCTTCGTTCTCGAGGGCCGGCATCCCCACTCGGAGAACTGGAGAGCCCCAGGCGGCACGCCTATCCAGTTCTCGGACGACCCCGAGTTCGCGGAGGCGATTCGAGCGGCGGAGCGCCATGCGCTCGAAGGCCGCGAGATTCGCGTCTTGAGCTTGAAAGCGCTTCTTCGGGCCAAGCTTCGCGCGGGGCAGGATCCGGCACGACGGAAGTCGAAGCGAATGCAAGACCTCGCCGACGTTCAGGCCCTCTTGGAGCAGTTTCCCGAGCTCGACGCGGAGCTCTGCGCTGCGGACCGCGCCCTGCTTGCGTAGTCTTCGGGACGTGAGCGGCGTCTACTTTTCACGTGCGCGCTTGCGACCGACGGTGTGACCCTCACCTTCGCGGGGTCGGATCGCACAACGAGACGCCGTCGCAGTTGCAGACGCCGCCCGTCCACGCTGGCGCGGCGGCCGCGCCATGCACGAAGTACGCGTCGCCGTCGCCGGCGAGCACTTCGATGAGCTTCGCTCGCTTGGTCCCGAGCGCGTGCGATGCCGCGCTTACGATGCACGGGTAAGGGCCGGCTCCGGGATAGATGGTCTGCAGGCTCCCCTGGGGCCGATCGCAGGACGCGACCGTCAGCTCCGAGAAGTCCGTCGCGACATGTCCCGTCACGTGGTGGCTCTCGACGAGCAGGCCATCGCTCTCGAACGAGCTCGGCACCACCAGCACCACGGGGCACTTCAGCGTGGAGCTGTCGTTTCCGTTCAGGAGCGAGATGCTGGCGTCCTTCGTGGGGGTCACGGAGGCGTGGAGGTCGAAGGTCGCCTCGGCGGTGACCGAGCCGGAGATGCCCTCGACGCTGGCACCCCCGAAGCGCGCCACGAGCTGGAGCGCCGCAGGCATCGCCTCGCTGCCTGCGGGCACATGGACGACGAGGCGCGCGCAGCCGGTCCCACCCGTGAGCGCAGAGCCGTGATCGGAGGCGGCGTTCGGACACGCGATCGCGAATCCGTCGGCGGTCCGCGTCACCGCGATCTGCGCCGCGACGTCGGCCATGGCCGCGTCGGCATCGGACTGATTGTTCGCGAGCGCGGCGGGATACGCGTCGACTTCGATCCGCGTCGCGCCCGCAACCCCGACGACGTCGACGTTGCCGTTCGCATTCGTGAC
>JAYTZB010000436.1:0-1837 GCA_043742085.1 Polyangiaceae bacterium | reverse complement strand
GTCGATGGTGATGACCCCGAGGATCTGCCCGTTCTCGTCGACGACGGGCATGACGTTGAGGTCGTACTTCGCCATCTTGCGGGCGACCTCTTCCTGGTCGACGTCGGGCCGCACGCTGATCACGTTCTCGCGCAGGATCTCGGCGAGCGGGACGTACGACTTGGCGAGCAGGAGATCGCGCAGCGACGCGATGCCGACCAGCTTGTCGCCGGTCTCGAGCGCGTAGACGTTGTAGACGTTCTCCTTGTGGTTCTCGGCGTGCGAGCGCACCGCCTCGATGGCGGCGGCGACCGTGCAGTCGGGCGCGACGTGCACGTAGGAGGTGGTCATGAGGTGACCCGCGCTCGTGGACGGCCACTTCTCGATCTCGCGAACGTCCTCGGCGCCCTCGGGATCGATCTCCTCGAGGTGATCGAGGATGGCGTCGCCCATCGCCTCCGGGAGCACGCTGAAGAGGTCGGCGCGATCGTCGGGCGCCATCTCGCTCGCGATCTGCGCCACGCTCTCGGGCGGCATCAGCTCTGCGATCTCTTCCTGTTCGTCCTCCTCGAGGCGCTCGAAGATCGGCGCCGCGTCCTCGGCCGGCATCCGCGAGAGGAGCTCGGCGGCCTCGTCGGCGTCGAGCTCGCCGATGAGATCGGCGAGGTCCTCGGGGTGGATCTCCTCGAGCAGCGCGCGCACCTGATCGGGATCCTCCTTGAGGATCTGCTTCAGGTCCGGTCCGAGCAAGGATGCGAGGCGCATGTCGGCGCCGGCACCTTACCCAACCGTGAAGGGTTTCGCTACGATGGGCGCACCCGGCTCGTCACTTCACGGTCACCGGTCACTTCGCGTAGCCCCACTCGCGGAGGAGGCGCGCGGTCTCCTCGGCGCCCTCGGCACTCTCGAGGTCGCCGGAGCGTTCGCCACCGCCGCGGCGGTCGCGCGTGATGAACACCCCGACGTCCCGGCGCGGATCGATGGTCGGTAGCGCCGGCGCGGCGGCGAACGCCCGAGCGTCGTCGGCCGCGATGCCGTGGCGCAGCGAGCGCGCGAGCAGACCGTAGGGCCCACCGAAGACGCCGTCGTCGGGCCAGGGCAGGTCGTCGAGATAGAGGTCCCATGTCACAGCTGCGGCGGGAGGGTCGACGACGATGTCGAAGCCCACCGTTGCCGTCACGGACGCGCTGGTCATGAACGCGATCGTCGCCTTTTCCCCGGTGATCGTGAGCGCATCGCGCCCGAGCTCGACGGGTTCGATGGTGAACGATCGCGCCTTGGTCCTCGCATCGCCGAACGTGAGGGTGCCCGACACCCGTCGCGCCTTCCCTGCCCCTGCGAAGCGCAGGTGGATGACCGGCGGCTTGCTGCCGTCGCCCTCGTCGCCCGCGGCGAGCGCGGCGGCCGAGCCCGCGACGGGCACGTTCTTCAACGCGGCGTCGAGGCGGGCGCGCATCTCCGCGACGCGATCCGGCTGCGCGGGCGCGAGATCGTGACGCTCGCCGGGATCGTCGGTGAGGTCGTAGAGCTCCTCGTTCGAGGTCACGGTGTGATCGGCGTAGAGGGTGGTGCGCACGGGCCCCTCGCGGACGATGAGGCGGTGGCGACCGTGGATGACCGATCGCGTCCCGCGGCCCTCGGTGACGATGACGCGCTCGTCCTTCTCCTTCTGACCTTTCGCGAGCGCGACCAGCGAGTGACCGCTGAAGCGCGGATGCGGCTCGAGCCCGAGCAGCTCGACGACGGTGGGCGCGAGGTCGGTGCTCCCCACGCGCTCCTTCACCGCGCGATCCTCGGGGAGGAGCCCGGGCGCGACGATGAGGATCGGGACGTGCGTCGTCTCCTCGAAGTTGCTGAC
>JAYTZB010000435.1:0-3591 GCA_043742085.1 Polyangiaceae bacterium | reverse complement strand
CTCCTCGGTGGCGACGCGCCAGAACGCGAGGCGGTAGCTCTGCTCCATGAGGATGCGATCGAGCTCGTCGAAGCTCTTGGGATCGCCGGCGATCCCGTTCGCGAGCTTCACCTCGCCGTCGATGGCGCGGGCAATCGCCGCGTCCTCGGCGAGCGCGCCGAGCCGGCGCTTCAGGATCTCCTTCTCCCTCGCGCGCTCGCGCTGCCGCTCGGGCAGGGTCTCGGTGCGCGACGGCATGTTCCGGAGGCCGGTGACGATGCTCGACAGCTCGTGCCGTCGCGGGTCCTCGGCGGGCACGTCGAGCTTCTCGACCGCGCGCTCGAGCAGCGGCCACACGCTGCGCGGGTTGGCCGGGAGACGGCGCTCGTAGTAGCGGATGAAGAACGCACCACCGTCTCGCTCGAGCTGGAGCTCGCCCTTGTCGAGGACCTCGCCGAACTGCGCGCCGAGGACCGGCAGCAGCACCTTGTTACGAAGCGCCTCTTTTTGCGGGTTCCACTCGATGTCGAAGTGGTCGGCGTAGAGCGAAGACGGCCCGTTCTCGAGGACGTCGCTCCACCACGCGTTGTGCGTCGACGCCGCCATGTGGTTCGGGACGAAGTCGACGATGTGCCCCATGTCCTTCGAGGCGAGCGTCTCGGTCCAGTCGAGGTAGTCGCGCTCGGTTCCCAGCTCGGGGTTGAGGGCCTTGGGATCGACGAGGTTGTAGCCGTGCGTGCTGCCGGGCTCCGCCGTCATGTACGGCGACGCATACGCGTGCGAGATGCCGAGCTCGTCGAGGTAGCCCACGATGGCGCGCGCATCCGGGAAGCGGAAGTGCTCGTGGAGCTGGAGCCGGTACGTCGCGGTGATCGTCTTCATGGTGCCCTCACCGTTCGACGAAGTGGATGAACAGCTTCATCGAGCGCGCGGCGATCTCGGTCTTCTCGCCCTGCGTGACGTGCTCGTGAGCGTTGTCGTTGTCGGTGTCTGCGAGGAGCTGCCACTTGCCGGCCTGCGAGGTGCCGCGCGGCAGCGTGTACGGGAGCGGGTTCTCCGAGCCGTTGCACACCAGGAAGAAGTCGTCGTCGACGACGAGGTTGCCCTCCTCGTCGACGTCGTCGATGCCCTGCCCGGCGAGGAAGAGGCCCACGGTGGCGGTGTTGGGATTGCTCCAGTCCTGGTCGTTCATCTCGGCGCCGTCGTGCCGGTACCACATGATGTCGCGCACGTCGGTGCCGCGGATGCGCCGCCCGCGGAAGAACTTCGCGCGATGGAGCGCGGGGTGATCGCGACGGAGGGCGATGAGACGCTTCGTGAACTCGAGGAGCGCCTTGCGCTCGTCGTCGAGGTTCCAGTCGTACCAGGAGAGCTCGTTGTCCTGGCAGTAAGCGTTGTTGTTGCCGTTCTGCGTGCGCGCGATCTCGTCGCCGCCGCAGATCATCGGTGTGCCCTGCGAGAGCAGCAACGTCGCCATGAAGTTGCGCATCTGGCGCGCGCGCAGCTTCTTGATCTCGGGATTCTCGGTCGGCCCTTCAGCGCCGCAGTTCCACGAGTCGTTGTTGTCGGTGCCGTCGCGGTTGTTCTCGCCGTTCGCGTCGTTGTGCTTGTCGTTGTACGAGACGAGGTCGGCGAGCGTGAAGCCGTCGTGGGCGATGATGAAGTTGACGCTCGCGAACGGCGCGCGGCCGTTCGAGGCGTAGAGATCGCTCGACCCGGTGAGGCGGTAGCCCAGCTCGCCGGTGTTGCGACCGAGCCCGCGCCAGAACGAGCGGATGGCGTCGCGATACTTGCCGTTCCACTCCGCCCAGCCGGTCGGGAAGTTGCCGACCTGGTAGCCGCCTTCGCCGACGTCCCAGGGCTCCGCGATCAGCTTCACGCGGCTGATCACCGGATCCTGCCGGATGATGGTGAAGAAGCTCGAGAGCTGGTCGACCTCGTGCAGCGAGCGCGCGAGCGTGGACGCGAGGTCGAAGCGGAAGCCGTCGACGTGCATCTCCGTGATCCAGTAACGGAGGGAATCCATGATCAGCTGCAGCGTCTGCGGATGGCGGACGTTGAGCGTGTTGCCGGTGCCCGTGTAGTCGAAGTAGTGGCGCGGGTTGTCGCCGACGAGCCGGTAGTACGTGGGGTTGTCGATGCCCTTGAAGCTGATGGTCGGTCCGAGGTGGTTGCCTTCGGCGGTGTGGTTGTAGACGACGTCGAGGATCACCTCGATGCCTGCAGCATGCAGGCTCTTCACCATGTGCTTGAACTCGATGACGCCGCTGCCGCCGATGTCGACGCTCCGGTAGCGAACGTCGGGCGCGAAGAACGCGATCGAGTTGTAGCCCCAGTAATTCCGCTTGTTCTGATCGAGGAGATGCTTGTCGTCGACGAAGCCGTGGACGGGTAGGAGCTCGACGGCGGTGATCCCGAGCTCGGTGAGGTACCGGATCATCGGCTCGCTCGCGAGGGCCGCGTACCGACCGCGCAGCTCCGGCGCGATCGAGGGATGGCGCGCGGTCGCGCCCTTGACGTGCACCTCGTAGAACACCGACTTGTGGAACGGAATCTCGGGCGGCGCGTCGTTGCCCCAGTCGAAGCGTGGATCGATCACGACGCCGCGCGGGACGCCGCGCGAGTCACGACCGCTCGGTCTCAGATCGCCTTCGGGGTTGCCGAGGTCATAGGCGAAGAGGCCTTCGCCCCACGCCTCCGGTCGATCGAGCGCCTTGGCGTACGGATCGAGGAGCAGGTTGTTGGGATTGAAGCGAAGGCCGCGCTGCGGCTCGTAAGGACCGCTCACGCGATAGCCGTACATCTGACCGGGGTTCAGGCTGGGCACGTAGCAATGCCAGACGAAGCCGGTCCTCTCGCGAACGGGGATGCGCGTCTCCTGGCCGCTCTTGCCGACCAGGCAAAGCTCGACGCCGCTGGCGTTCTCGGAATACAGCGCGAAGTTGACCCCCTTGCCGTCCCACGTGGCGCCGAGTGGATAAGGTTTGCCGGGAAGCGATCGCATGTCGGGCGGGCGCGTCAAAGCACGGGGCGTGCCTCGGCTCGCTGTCGCCTGGAACGGCTAGGGCCACGCATCGATCGCCGCGTTCACGTGCTACCCCGAGGCGCCGTTGCACGGCCGCGCCCCATCGGGGCAAGGTGCCACGCTCGTGCTGCGTTACCGAACCGTAATCACCGCTCGCCGAGCGGGGAAAAAACGGCGACCTCGAGCAGCCTCGCGTCCTCGATCGGTAACGCGGTGAGCGGTACGTCACGTGCAGACCTACGACCTGGTTTCGTCCGAGCGAGAGACTCCAAGAGAGCTGCCATGATTCACAGCATCGAGAGAGCCACGATCGTCGAGACCCTGCTCAACACGCTGGAGGCGGAGCGTTACGTCCGCGGGCCTCTGCTCGCCACGATCGTCGACGAGCTCTCTGCCGATGCGGAGCTCGAGATCGCAGCGGCCGCGGCACGAGCGATCCTCGACGGTCTTCGTGCCGGCGCGTTCGGCGAGGCCGATTTCGGACGGCGCGTCAGCGCTCTCCGCGATCTCGTCCAGGCCTTGAGCGCGCCGCCGGAGTCCGGCGAAGTCCTCATCGATGCGGCACTCTCGCGCGCGGTCCCGCGCAA
>JAYTZB010000434.1:0-12478 GCA_043742085.1 Polyangiaceae bacterium | reverse complement strand
CCGACGATTCGTGCGTCACGTGCCTCAAGCAGGCGTGCTGCTCGCAGACGACGGCCTGCGGGAACAACGCCGAGTGCAACGCGATCTTCGTGTGCGCGGAATCGTGCGCCACCAGCGATCAGGCCTGCACCAACGGCTGCATCACCGCGCATCCCGGTGGCCAGGCCGCGGTGAGGGATTTCGCCAACTGCGAGCAGCAGTTCTGCGCGGCAAACTGTGGCGGCGGCTCCAGCTCGACGAGCGGCGGCACGAGCGGCAGCAGCAGCGTCTGCCAGCTCGCATCGGACCAGACCGTCTGCGAGCGCCAGACGGGCCACACCACCGCCGAGGACTGCCCGGGCGGCCCTCCGTCGTCGCAGTGCTTCGCCGCTCCCGTGAGCGGCATCTCGAACGTCTACTGCTGCCCGCCCTGATCGGCGCGGGCGCAGGCCTCAGGCCTGACCGGTCTTGCCCTTCGACATCATCTGCATCGTGGCCGCCGGGGGCGGCTGCGAGCCGAGCGGCGACGTGGCGACGGCCGCGTGCTGAAGGCTTCGCGACGACTCCTCGGCCTGCGTGTGCACGAAGGCATTCAGCTCGTCGCTGACGCGGCGCAGGTACTGCTGCTTCACATGAAAGGGCAGGAATGCGCTCTTGAAGCCGCTGAGGATCACCTGCTTCAGGTCATCGAACGTGAAGCCCATCTCGGTGTGACAGAGCCAGAGCTCCTTCGAGACCGTGGTGTTCGTTACCAGGCGGTTGTCGGTGTTGACCGTCACGCGGAGGCCGAGGTTCTTGTAGAGCTTGATGGGGTGGCTCGCGAGATCGCGGATGGCGCCGGTCTGCACGTTGGACGACGGGCAGCACTCGAGCGCGATGCGGTGATCGTTGACGTAGTGGAGGAGGTCTCCGTCCTCGCGCAGCCGGCAGCCGTGGCCGATGCGATGCGCGCCGCACACGTGGATCGCCTGGTGGATCGACTCGGGGCCGTAGGCCTCGCCCGCGTGGATGGTGACGTTGATGTTGTTGTCACGAACGAGCTGGAAAGCAGCCTTGTGGTGCTTGGCCGGGTGATCGTACTCGGCGCCCGCGAGGTCGAAGCCGACGACGCCGCGGTTCTTGTACGCGACCGCGAGCTCGGCCATCTCGAGCGAGCTCTCGGCCGACACGTTGCGGATCCCGCACAGGATGACGTTCGACTCGATGCCGTACTTGTCCTGCGCGGAGCGGAGGCCTTCGAGCACCGCCTCGACGACGGTGGTGAGCGGGAGCCCGCGACGCGTGTGAAGCATCGGCGAGTAGCGGACCTCCATGTAGCGGACGTTCTCCCTGGCGGCGTCCTCGGCCAGCTCGTAGGCCGCGCGGGTGAGGGCATCGGCGGTCTGGAGGACGCGGAGCGTGACGTCGAAGGCCTTCAGGTACTCGACCAGCGAGCCGCAGTTCTCGCCGAGGTTCATGGCCTTCTTGAGGCCGTCCTCGTCCTTCGCGGGGAGCTCGACCCGCTGCTTTTCCGCGAGATCGAGGATGGTCTTCAGCCGGAGCGAGCCGTCGAGGTGGACGTGCAGGTCGGTCTTGGGAAGCTTCTCGATGACCTCGAGCGGAATCGTGTGCGGCATGCCGCTAGATATCACGTGCCTCAGGCCTGCGCGAGCTGGCGCGTCAGCCACGCCTCCAGGCGGAGCATGGCGTCCGAGATCTCCTTCGCCGAGCCCTCGTGGGCGCTCATCTCGACGCCGACCCGCACGTAGACCAGCCAGCCGTCGTCGCCGTCGGGCAGGAGGTCGTAGGCCACCTGGAGGTGCTCGGCCGCCACCACCGTGCTCCACGAGAAGACGCCCTTTGCCTCGAGCGGCTTCGGGTTGTGGAGCGCGAGGTGGAGGCCGCCGTCGGCGCTCTGGCCGAGCCGTGCCGCGACCGGCATGCGGACCGCGACGTCACCGAAGGGGCCGCTCGCATGACCCGTGCATAATGCACGAGCTTCGCCCTGCGGAACGATCTCGTCGCACGCGCCCGAGGGCGCGAAGCCCGCGGGCGCATGGGTGAGCGCCTGGAGCCGGGTGAGCTGCGCTGGCCCTTCGCTCCTCGCGATCTTGCGGATGATGACCGCCGCCGACTGCGGGCTCCCCAGGCCGAGCTCGCGGAAGCGTCGTCGGTCCTCGGGGGTGAGCGTGCCCTCCGCAGTGGAGCGCCGGATGAAGCCGCCGTGGTCGAGCCCGCCCGGTACCGCTGCGAGCGCCTCGTTCACGCCGCTCCGCGGATCGACTCCGACGAGCACGACCGTGAGGAGCGCGAGCGCGGCAAGCGCGGTACGAAGCGGCTTCATGGACGATGCGGTGCCCGCAGGTCCTTCGGCGTTCAGGAGCGCGCTCCCGCCTTACGGAATCTTCACGTTCTTCGCTTCGGCGTTGTCGGGCTCGAGCTTGATGGCCTCGTCGAGATGCTTCTTCGCATCCGCGCTGCGCTTGAGCGTGACGAGCTCTTGCGCGAGCAGCGCATGCGCTGTCGCCTTCTCGGGCGGCTTGCTCTGACAGAGGAGCGCGGACTCGAGCTCGTACGCCGCCGTGTCGTGCGCGCCCTGCATCGAGAGCGCCCGCGCGTAGAGCGTGTGCGTCTGCGCGCCGAGCACGTCGACGAAGATCGCGCTCTCGCCGATGCGCCGCGCGTCCTCCCAGCGCTTGGCCGCGACGAGCTTCTCGAGGAGGAGGCGCCACACCTTGCGATCGTGCTGCTCGAGCTGCGCCAGCTTCTCGAGCGCGGCGAGCGCGTCGCCCTCGCGCTTCTGCTGGTTGGCGAGATCGAAGAGGCCCTTGAGGGGCTCGCTCTGGCTGGGATCGAAGCGATAGGCAGCCTCGAAGTGGAAGCGCATCGCGACGTCGTTCTTCTGCTCCTCGGCGATGTCGGCAAGCATCGCGTGGACGACGTAGCCGTCGTTGCCGTTGCTGCGCATCGTGTCGAGGTGCTTTCGCGCCGTCTCGAGGTCCTTGTCGCCGCGCGCCAGCTGCGCCGCGACGTAGTGCGCGTCGGCGTTCTTCGGCTCGAGGGTGAGCGCGGTGTCGATCTCGGCCTTGGCCTCCTCGGCCTTGCGCGTCCGGACCAGCGCCAGGGCCAGCTCGATGTGGGCCTTCGCGCTGGTCGGTGCAGTCTGCACGCTCTTCTTCGCCTCGTCGAGGTCCCTCCCCTTGAGCGTGAAGAGATACTGGTTCTTGTAACGAGAGAGCCTGCCGAGCTGCCACTGGCGGTAACCGGCGTCGTACTCCGCGGCGGTCGTGCCGAACGCACCCTTGAGGACGTCGGGCGTCTTCTTGCCCTGGCCCCAGAGCTTCAAGGCCTCGACCACCTTCGGCATGCCGAAGCGCTCCACCGTCCAGATCAGCATCTGGCTCGCCGCGTAGTAGGCGACGGTGACGTCGCTCGCGTCGGTGGCGTGGGTGAACGCGCGGTTCATGTCGACGGCGCCGGGGAGCTTGCCGCTGACGATCGCCTGATAGAGCTCGGGATCCAGCTCGCGTGCCCACTCGGGTCGGCGCGCGATGGTCTCGTACTCGGAGAGGCCTTCGGTGAACCAGCGCGGGACGTGGTTCTTCGAGAGCTGGATGGCGAACACGTGCCCGAGCTCGTGCCACAGCACGTTGCCGTAGTTGAACGGCTCGGCCTTGGGGCTGATGGCGGCGACGACGCGACCGAAGCAGACGCCCTGGATGCCGATGTTGGGTAGACCGCTCGTGCGCACGCTGAAGGTCTGGCGCGAGCCGTACATCTCGACCTGGACGGGGACGCTCGGCACGAAGCCGTAGCGCGCCTTCATGGATCCGAAGGCCTCGCCGAGCATGCGTGGGACGTAGCGCTCCATGACCGGGCGCTCGTCCTTCGCGTAGCGGACCTTGAAGACGCCGTCCGCGACCGTCTCGTACTCGGTCGGGATGTCCTTCTCGTACATGTTCAGAGTGTTGAAGACGCGGACGTTGAAGTGGTCCTTGCTCCACGCCTTCTGGATGCTCGCCATGCCCGCGGTCTCGTCGCCGCCGCGCATCTCGGTGAGCCCGAGCTCGGCCCACGCCTTGCCGTCGTCGGGATCGAGCTTGGTCGCTTCCTTCATCATCGCGACGATGTCGTCGTAGCGATGCTCCCACTCCGCGTACTCGCCGATGATGCCGTAGAGCCGAGAAAACTGGGGGTTTCGTGAGAGGACCTCCTTCTTCGCGGACTCGAAGCCGCGCGGGTCGTCGTCGAGGAAACGTGACGCGGCCTTGAGGCTGAGGAGCTCGAGGTCGTTGGGATCCACGGCGAGGCCTTCGGCGATGGCCTTCTCGGCGCCGGCGATGTCCATGTCGCGGAGAGCGACGCCCGCGCGCACCGCGAGCGCGCCGGTGTGCTTCGGGTTGACGGCGAGGGCCTGCTTCACGAGCTTCTCTGCCTCGTCGAAGTCGAGGCTCTGATCGAGCTTCACGCGCGCGAGCATCACGATGGCGTCGGCGCGCTTGGGCGCGACGGCGAGCGCGTCCTTCAGCTCCTCCTCGGCGTGACCGGCGTCGTACTTGTCGAGGAAGAGCTCGGCGGCCCAGAGCAGCGTCTCGACGCGCTTCTTGTCGGCGTGCTCGCTCTCCTTGAACGCGGTGTTGGCGTCCTTGGGGCTGCGCAGGAGGAACGCCGCGCGACCGACGTGCGCGTTCCCTTCGGCATCGGCCGACGTGATGGTGCCGTCGTTGTACTCGTCGATGACCTTGTGCAGCGGGTCGTCGGCGTCGGCGCGCTTGCCCGCGTCGATGAGGTACGCGCCGAGCAAGAGGCGCGCGCGGCGAACGTCGGCGCCCTTCGCGGTGGACGGCGTGACGCTGGCGAGGAGCTTGATGGCCTCGGCCTTCTTGCCGGTGGCGGCGAGCACCTCGGCGCGGAGCACGCTGGCCTTCACCTTGTGCGCGGCCGAGGACAGCGCCGCCTGCGCGTGCTTGTCCGCGTCGGCGTACTTGCCCTGCTCGAACGCGGCCTGCCCGAGACCGAGCTTCGCATCGAGCTCCCCGGCGCCCTTCACGGACGCGAGATCGGTCTCGGCCGTCGCGTAGTCGCTCGCGGCGAGCGCTGCGAGGCCGCTGCCGAGCGGGCCAGACGCGACGGGCTTTGCCGGAGACGGAGCCGCTCGTGACGATGACGGTGAGGAAGGCGTTTGCGCATCCGACGTTCCGGAGGCAAGCGCGAAGGAAACGGCGAGCGCGAGCGAGAGGGGCGGGGCAAGGCGACGCATTGTGCGACATGGAACGTAGCGGAACGTCCGCCCTTTGGTCAGCGGAGGATCGCGGCCGGCGGTTAGAGTCGTTCGCTCATGACGATCCTCTCGCCGCGCCAGCAAACCGTCGCGTTTCGCTTCGTCGTCTTCGCGCTCGTTGCGGCCGCGGCGATCACGTTCCTGCCGCTATGGGCGCCGCTGGTCCTCGCGGCCTGGGTCGCGGTGATGGCGCGACCGTTGATGCTGAGGGTGGCGAAGGCCACCGGCGGGCGCCATCGCGCAGCGGGCGCGCTCGTGGTGGTGCTCGTGGTGCTCATCTTCGTTCCCATCGCCGCGTCGGCGGTCTCGCTCTCGCGAGGAGCGATCGAGCTCGGCCAGAACCTGATGCGCTCCCACGGCGCGAAGAGCGCGCTGATCTCGATCGTGTCGGGCGGCGGGGGCGATGCGCCGGCGGGCGCGACGGCGGCGGGCGCCGACGGCGGTCTCTTGCAGTCGCCGGCGAAGATCTTCGCGCTGCTTCAGGAGCACGGCGCGCAGGCCGCGCAGATCGTCGGCGGCATCGCGGGCGCCGCCACCGAGGCGTTGCTTGCGCTCTTCGTGTTCGTCTACTCGGTCTACGTCTTCCTCGTCGACGGACCCGCCATGTACGACTGGCTCGAGAAGCATGCGCCGCTCGAGCTCGAGCACACGCGTCGCCTGGTGGCAGCCTTCGTCGAGACCGGGAGAGGTCTGTTCGTCGGCGTCGGCCTGACGGGTCTCGCGCAGGGCATCGTCGCCACCGTCACGTATTTTGCGCTCGGCGTGCCGCGCGCGCTCGTGCTCGGCCTCCTCACGTGCATCGCGTCGCTCATCCCATCGGTGGGCACGGCGCTCGTGTGGGTCCCGGTCGCGATCGGCCTCGCGCTCGCCGGGAAGACGACGGCTGCGATCGTCATGGCTGCCGTGGGCGTCCTCGTGATCGGCACGGTCGACAACTTCATGCGCCCGGTGTTCGCGCGCTTCGGCAACCTCGAGCTGTCGACGTACGTGCTGCTCACGTCGATCTTCGGCGGCCTCGCCATCTTCGGCGCATGGGGATTCATCCTCGGCCCGCTGTTCGCGCGGCTCGCGAAGGAGGCTCTGATCATGGCGCGCGTGGATCGCTTGCACGACAAGCGCCACGAGATCGACGAGGCCGCCGCCGCCGCTGCCGAAGCAGCAGCGGCGCCGCCCCCGAAGTGAGCGTCAGTTGACGCCGCTCACGCAGTAGCCGTTCGTGCACGGCACCGTGTTGCAGCACTGCGCCGACGTGGTGCACTGCTGACCGTACTGGGAGCACGTCGTTCCACCGCCGCCGGTGGGACCCCCGCTGCTGCCCGTGCCGCTGTCGGTGCCGCCCCCGGTGGTCCCGGACGAGCCGCACGTGCCGCTGGTCGACCCCGCGCCGATCACGCAAGGCTCGCCCGCGCAGCAATCGGCGGTGGTGGTGCACGTCGAGCCCGTCGGCTGACAGGCGACGCCCGAGCACACGAGGACACCCGCAGCATTGGGCGTGCACGGTTTGTTGCAGCAGTCCGCGCTCGAGGCGCACGCCGTTCCAGCCGGCGGAGGATTCGTGCAGTCTACAGCCGTTCCCGCGAGGCAGCGCGGGATGCCCAGGTTGTCCTGCACGCAGTTGGTCTTCACCTGCTGCACGGTGCCCGAGCAGCAGCGATCCGTCGCCGAGCACGAGAACGTGGAGAGCCGGCAGATCGAACCCGCCGGGCTGCACTTGTGTCCCTGGTCGCAACGGCCGACCGTCGCGCCCGCCGCCTTGCTGCACGTCGTGCTCACCTCGGTGCCGTCGGGAAGGCCCGTCGCGCCGCAGCAGTCGGTGTCCTTCTGACAGAGCTCGCCGGTGGGGTGACAGCCGCTCGGCGGCTGACAGATGCTGATGCCAGTGGCCGCGTAGGGCTCGCAGGAGCGGCTGCAGCACGGGTTGCTGTTGCACGGACCGGTGGGGCCGCAGACCGTGCCCGCCGTCGTGCAGCCGCCCGCGCCGGACGCCGACGCGACGCCACACGTCCCGAGGCTCGAGCCCGCGGCCTTCGTGCAGAGACCTCCGCAGCAGTCGAGATCGGTCGAGCAAGCGTCGCCGTTCTGCGTGCAGAACGAGGAGTCGCCGCAGATGCCGTTCTGACAGAGCTTCGAGCAGCAGTCGCCGTTGGCGGCGCACGTATTGCCGGATGTCTTGCACGTCGTGTTCAGCGGCGTGCACGTGCCGCTCGTGCACTTGCCTCCGCAGCACTGGCCATCGGCGGTGCATGCCGTCGTGTCGGAGGCGCACTGCTTGTCGGAGCACGCGCCGCCGACGCAGGCGAAGCTGCAGCACTCGTCGTTGGTCTTGCACGCCGTCGCGGGTGCAGCGCACGCGTTCGTGGGGGCGATGCAGAGCTTCGTCGTCGCGTCGCAGTTCGCCGTGCAGCAATCGGCGCTCGTCGCGCACGCACCGCCCACGATCTTGCACACGGGGGCGATGCGCGGGTCGCCGTCGGACGCGGCGCCGTCGCCGTCGCCGGTGCCGCCGTCGCTCGTGTCGACCGCGGCCGTCTCGCTACCGCAGCCGGTGAAGATCGGGCTGGCGACGACCGCCGGGATCAGGAGCGCCAGGGCGGCGATGGAGAGCTTGTTCACGATGCACCTCGGTAGAGATGATGACTCATCGTGACGCGATCACCTACAATTTGCGGCCGATCCGCGATCGAAGTGAGTGCATCGCGCACTGGTCACGTGCGTTGCCAGGTGGTCGCTCGATGGGTCAGGAGCGCTGTGCGCGCGCTACGAAGACGGCAGCGCGCGCACGGTGTCGCGACCTGCTTGCCAGGCGTACGCGAGCACATCGTCGCTCGACATGCCGAGACGTGCGGCGAGGCGTCCGCAATGCTCGATCAGCTCGCGCGGGACGAAGAACGTCCAGTTCTTGCGCTTGGTCGGCTCACGAGCGTCGTTCGGTGATGCGACGATGGCGACGGAAGCGAGCTTCGGCAGCGTCGAGTCGAGGCAGAAGCCGAGCAACCAGCTCGGCGAACGATCGAGGCGCGCAGCCTCGGTGGTGACCTCGTCGAAGAACGAAGCATCCCCAGACACCCGGATGGCGACCTTATCCATGCCCTCAGGGTTCTTCGACTTGGGCCGCGTGGGCCAACTTTGCGAGCGGCTTCAGAGGACGAGAGACATCTCGATCGCATCCTCGTCGTCGGCGTAATAGCGCTCGCGCACGTTGAAGCGCGTGAAGCCGAGCTGCTCGTAGAGCGTGATCGCGGCCAGGTTCCCGGCCCGGACCTCGAGGAGAATGCGCGCGACCGCGTGCGCTCGGCCGTAGGCGATGAGATCACCCATCAGCGCCCGACCGATCCCCTGGCGGCGCCAGGGGATGGCGACGGCCACGTTGAGGAGGTGCAGCTCGTCGACCACGTGCCAGAAGAGCGCGTAGCCGAGGAGGGCACCGCTCTCGTCGCGCGCGGCGCGGAGCCTGGCCCATGTTCTGACGAGCTCCTCGCGAAGGCTCCGCTCGCGAACGACGGACGGAGTCTCGGCTCCGACGCCGAGCTCGCTCGGGACGAAGGAGGCGAGATCGATGTCGACGGCGGACGTGAGGTCCGCCTCGACGAGGGCGTCGATCCTACTGAGCACGACGCGACGGGGGCGGTGGACGCGACGGGGGCTCGCTGACGCGGCCCTCCGGCACACGGCCGAGCGCGCGGGCACGCGGCGCGAGCGCGTGCACGTCGAGCGCGAGACGAAGCGAGCCGTCGCCGCGCACGACCGCGCCTGCGAACGGGCCCATGCTGCGAAGGAGAGGCGACAGCTCGCGGACCAGCACCTCCTCGGTGATGCCCACCGCGTCGATGCCGATGGTGAGTCGCTCCTCGGTCTCGAGGCCGACCTCGAGATCGACCACGTAGGGGGCGCGCGCCATGTTCGCCGGCTCGAGGCAGGCCGCGAGGTGAGGGACGCGCTCGGCCTCCGGTCCGTCGTTGAGGCGAATGCCACGCGTGTGCAGCGCGGGGAGCGCGTGCTCGATGCCGCCGGCGGTCACCCACAGCACGGTGGCGAGCCCGGTCTCGATGGGGACGTCGACGCGTGCCTCGAAGCCCCAGCGCGGGCGGCTCGAGAGACGGATCGATCCGCCGAGCTTCTGCACCGACGCGAGCGTGATGTCGAGACCGATACCTCGTCCGGCCAGGAGATCGGGGCTCTGCCCGCGCATCGAGAAGCCGGGCAGGAACAGCAGCTCGAGGAGCGTCTGATCGTCGGCCGCCTCGGCGAGCACCTCGGTGACGACGCCCGACTCCACGGCCCGTGCACGCACCGCGGAGACGTCCACGCCTGCACCGTCGTCCGAGATGGTGACGACGAGACGGCTCGCCAGCTTGCGCGCCGAGAACGTGAGCGTCGCCTCGCGCGGCTTGCCGAGGGCGGCACGCTCGTCGGGCGTCTCGATTCCATGGGCGATGGCATTACGTGCAAGCTGCAAGCAAGGCTCGGCGAGCTGCTCGGCGAGGCGCCGATCGATGGGCTCGTCGGCGCCGATGGTGCGGATGGCGAGCAGGCGCCCGGTGCGCCGCGCCTCGGCGAGCGCGGCGGTGGAGAGGCGCGTGAACATCCCGCGGATCGGCGTCTGCCGCATGGCCGAGAGGAGCTTCTTCGCGGCGCCGGCGTTCTCCTTGAGGGCATGATCGCTCGCCTCCAGCTGCTCGGCGACCTGGTCGAGCTCGTCGCCCATCTCGACGAGCGTCTGCGCGGCGCGCTCGACACGCCGCAGCGCCGCCGCCGGCGCTCCCCACGGTCGCGGCGGTCCGATGAGACGCAGCGCTTCGGCGAGCTCGGCCCGGAGCCGTCGCAGCGTGCGTGCCTGCGCGCTCGCCCGAGGAACGCGAGCGGCGACGCGCTCTCGCGCAACGGCAATGCCGCCCACGTGATCGAGGAGTCGATCCACCGACTGCGCCGACACGCGAATGGTTGCGTCCCCCTCCGCGGTCCGCGCCTCGTCCTGATCGACACCGCCCGGACGACGCGTGCCATCCGGCCACGTGCTCGGGCGCTGCGAAGGTCGCGCCGACCCTCGCGGTCGCGCCGGCAGCCCGCGCAGCATCGCGAGCGCGGCCTCGGGCTCGTCGAGGAGCCCACCCAGCACCGCCCGATAGCCTGCCACCTCGTGGAGCGCGGCGGTCGCGCTCTCCGTGCTGGACGCCGCGTTGCGAAGGCGCTCCTCGAGCCCGTGACAGAACCACGCCATGGGCTCGTCGCCGGCGGCGCTCGCTGCGCCCTTCATGGTGTGGATGTGGCGATACACGGCCGAGGCGGCATCGACGGGATCGATGGCGCTCCCGAGCGCCTCGTCGATCTGCGCGAGCCGATCGACGACCTCGGCGACGTACTGCGAGCGCAGGAGCGACTCGAGCGTGCCCGGCACGAGGTCCGGCGGCGGCTCGGGCCACGCCACGTCGATCGCGGTCTCGCCGGCGGAGAGCCGCCGGATGGCGCGCTTCACCGTCTCGACGATGTCCTCGAGGGCGGCGTGCTCGCCTTCGCGAAGTCTCCGTTCGAGCCGTTGCATCGCGCTCGCGAGCTCCGGCTCTCCGGCGAGCCCCGCCGAGCCCTTGAGCGCGTGTACGGTCCGCCGCGTCTGCTCGAGCGTCTCGGCATCACGCTTGCCCGCGTTCACCTCGAGGGCCACGAGATGGCGCTCGAGCTCCATGGTGAGGAGGCGCGTGAGCTCGGGATCGCGCGGCGACATGCGTTGCTCGGGTCCGCCTGCTCAGGTCTCGTCGTCCTCGCCTTCGAGCATCCGCGAGAGCGGCTCGAGGACGGGACGAAGCGCACCCACGACGAGCGCCTGCGGGACCTTGCCGCTCAGCGTTCCGAGCGCGGCGACGAGCGCGCGCGCATGGTCGGTGGCCTCGGCGATGGCGCGCGCGGTCTCGGGATCGCTGCCCGTGGCCTTGCGAAGCCGGTCTCCGATGTCGACGAGCGCACGCTCGGCATCGGCCGAAGCGCCGCCCACGCGCGCCGCTTCTTGTGCGACCTCGGCCGCGGCCTCGCGCGTCCGATCGAGGCTCGAGTTCACCTGGAGGAGCTCGCTGCCGATCTCGGCGAGCGTGGTGGACAGCTCGCGCGATGCCTCCGAGCCGCGCGTGGCCTGGGCGCGGACCTCGTCGGACACGAGGCCGAGCGCCAGCGCGGCGCCTTCGCCCATACGCGCGCCTTCGAGGCCGGCGTTCAGCGCGACGAGCTCGAGCCGCGCGAACGAATCGACGATGCGGCCGAAGCTCGCCGAGAGATCCTGCGCGCGGGCCGAAACGGCGCGCGCGCGATCGGCGAGCGCGTCGACCGTGCCACGCTGCTTCGCGACGTGAGACGCGATGCGCTGCGCGGCTTCTCCCGAATCGCGCACGGCGGTCGCCGCTCGCTGGTGTGCGTTCCACAGCGCGCTCTCCTCGACGGCGCTACGACCACCCGCGACACCGCTGCGCGCGCCCCGACGGAGGAGCCGGAAGAGGCGGCGCTTGGAGTTGCTGTCGGAGGGCGGCGTCACGGGGACGAGGCTACAGGCTCCCGGGGCCGGGCAGAAGCCAGGTCTCACACCGCCCAGCGTCCCTGGCGGAGACGCGCCACGATCGCGCCGACGTCGAAGAGCGGAACGGCCGCATCGCCGTGCATCACGCCTTCCGGCTCGGCGGCCGGAAAGAAGCCGGTCGCGAGGATCTCGAGGCCCACGAGCCCCACGCGCTCGCCCAGCACGTCGCACACGAGCATCGGTCGATTGTCAGCGCGCGGTCGGCCGGTCGACGGTGGACGCCTCGACCCGCGCGCGTCGACCTCGCCGATGGCGACCACGGGGATCATCTCGCCTTCGACCAGAGCGACACCGACGAGCTCGGTGGGCGCGCCGGGCACGCGTGCGACGCCCGGCATCGGCAGCACCTTCGAGGCGACCGACGCCGGCAAGAAGAAGCGCGCGTCGGCGACACGGAAGATGACGCCGCCGGTGAGCGCGCCCGCCTCGGTCATCGTCAGGCCGTGCGGCGGCGCAGGACGCGCGCCTCGAGGAACTGCACGAGCACGCGGCACGCATCGAAGCTCGACATGTGGCTGGCGGCGACGATCGCGCGAACGGAGCGCGCGCCGTCGACGGCGTCGAGGACCGCTTTTTCCTTAGCGGGAAGCGTGCCCATGTCGATCGAGCGCAGCGCGAGATCATCGCGAACGAGGACGCCGTCGAAGCTGCCGATGGTGCGCTCGAGGACGCGCCACTCG
>JAYTZB010000433.1:0-12609 GCA_043742085.1 Polyangiaceae bacterium | reverse complement strand
GACCGTGAAGGGCGCGCAGCCCGATCAGCCCCTGACGTCGCTCCGGCCGACCAGCATGAACCTGAGCGTCGGCTACGACGTGATCCTCGACGGTACCGGCGAGTTCCCGGGGGCGGCCGGCGCGGGCGCCGGCTTCGAGGCGACGTGGACCGGCTTCCTCTCGACTGCGCCGCAGGCCCCGGCCGCTGCCGACTCCGCCACGAGGCAGTGATCCGGCGTCCGCCCGAACACACGGCGTGGCTCGACGTCCACGGCCTCGCGGCTCGATGACCCCGCTTCCTGCGAGCAAACGCGGCCCTGCGCGCTGGCGTGCGGCTCGCAGTGAGCGGGGTCGATGCTCCGCCGTCCTGCTCCGGTCGCTCTCCTCTTCTCCGTGGTCGCTGGCCTGGTGGTCGCCGCGCCGACCACTGCGCACGCCGCTCCTGCCCTCACACCGCTCACCCTCACCGCCGTCGATTCGGAGCCGAAGAACGGCCAGAAGAAGCCGTCCGTCTCGGAGCTCGCCGCGATGCGGGCCGCCATCGCCGAGCACCCCGACGATCGAACGAAGCGCCTCGCGCTGGTGCGTGCGCTCGTCGCGTCTCGCGATCTCGATGGCGCGCTCGCCGAGGCGCAGGCATGGCGCGCGAAGGATGCGTACAACCTGGTGGCGGTCCGCGCGCTCGGCGACGTCTACATGGAGCGCGGCGACAAGGAGGACGCCGAGCGCGTGTACTCCGCCATCGTCGAGCTGCTCCCGCGGGACGCCGACGCCCAGCGCGCGCTCGCGACGCTCCTCAAGCAGCGCGGCGATCTCCCGGCCGCGATGGCCCGCCTCCAGGCGGCGCTCGAGGCGCGTCCCGATGATCCGCGCCTCCTCTTCGAGCTCGCCGACGTCGAGCTCCGTCTCGGAAAGAACGAGCTCGCGCTCGAACGCCTCTCCAAGGTCATCGACGCGAAGGGCACCTCGGAGCAGATCCGCTACCCCGCGAAGCAGCGGCTCGGCCAGCTCTACGGCGAGATGCGCCGCAACGCGAAGGCGAGCGGGGACGTCACGAAGGCCAAGGCGTTTGGTCAGAAGCTCGACGCGCTGTCGCTGCAGGGCGGCCTCGAGAACGACGTGCACGTCTACCTGACGTGGGACACCGATCGGACCGACGTCGATCTCTGGGTGACCACGCCCGCCGGCGAGAAGGTCTTCTACAGCCACAAGCAAGGCAACGGCGGCGAGTCCCTCTTCGACGACGTGACCAACGGCTACGGCCCCGAGAGCTTCACCGCGAAGAGCGCCGAGCACGGCGAGTACAAGATCGAGGTCAACTACTTCAGCGCGCACCGCGGCGCGTTCCCCGAGGCACGCGGCGAGATCATCGTCGTCCTCGACGAGGGGCGCCCCAGCGAGCGGAAGCAGGTCTTGCCGTATCGGCTCTTCGCCGAGGGGCAGACGGTCACGGTCGCCAAGGTCCGCGTCGGAGGTGCACGATGAAGAAGCTCGATTTCAGCCGTTTCTTGATACTGGCGATTCTCGTGAGCGGATGCTCCGGCTGCGCGCGCGGGGTGGGCACCACACCGGCGACTTCCGCCGTCTCTGCGCTCCCCGCCACCGCCGCCGCTTCCGCCACCACGCTGCACAGCGCGACGCTCCCTGCCCCC
Organism: Polyangiaceae bacterium; assembly: GCA_043742085.1. Lineage (GTDB taxonomy): Bacteria > Myxococcota_A > Polyangia > Polyangiales > Polyangiaceae > Labilithrix. The sequence goes on along the minus strand of JAYTZB010000433.1, from coordinate 10,977 downwards.
GTGCACGCCGCGTTCGTCGGCGAAGGATCGCTCGAGGCGCATGGCGAGAAGACTGGCAAGACGAAGCTCGCGCTCCAGCGACTCGAAGTCGCCGCCGTCACCACCGGCGACGTCACCGAGATGACCATCGAGCACGAGTTCATGAACGACAGCGACGAGCGCCTCGAGGGCACGTTCCGCTTTCCGCTTCCGGACGGCGCGATGCTCACCGGCCTCGCCATGGAGATCGACGGCAAGCTCATGGACGGTGAGCTCGTCGAGCGCGACAAGGCGCGCAAGGCCTACGAGCAGATCGTCGACCAGATGCTCGTCCCCGCCCTCCTCGAATGGGAGAACGGCCAGACCTTCAAGCTCCGCGTCTTCCCCATCGAGCCGAAGAAGGCCAAGCGCGTGGTGCTCAAGGTGGTCGCGCCGCTCCATCGTGCGGCGGACGGGCTCTTCTTCGCGTATCGACCGCCCACCGGCGACGGCGGCGTTTCGCTCGGCAACGTGAGCCTCTCCGTCGACGGGCGATCGATCAGGACCGGCAAGGGCGAGGGCCAGCGCGCGGCGTCGGGCGAGGTGCTCGTGAAGGTGGCAGAGACCGCGCCGGCCGCGCTCGTCGAGCGCACCAGCGACGGTGCTTACGTCTTCGCGCACGTCGATCCCTCGTTCGGCAGCGCCACGCCCGCGGTCGCGCCCATCGCGGCCAGAGGCCAGGCGCTCATCGTGATGTGCGACCGCTCGCGCAGCATGCTCGAGGCGCGCGCGCTCCAGACGCGCACCGCATCGCTCCTCCTCTCGAAGCTCGATGCGCGCGACCGCTTCACCATCGTGACCAGCGACGTCAACGCCCGCGCGCTCGGCGCCGGCCTGCACGAGCCCACGGACACCGAGCGCGCGGGCGCTCTCACGTTCATCGACGGTGTCACCCCCGACGGCGCGAGCGATCTCGGAAAGGCCTTCGCTGCGGCCGGTGCGATCGCGAAGGAGGCCGTAAAACAAGGCCTCGAGCCGGTGTTCGTCTACATCGGCGACGCCACGCCGACGTGGGGCGAGACTCGCGCGTCGGAGCTCCAGCGCATCGCCGGCGAGAGCTTCGGCGGCGCGCCGCTCCATGTCGTGGTGCTCGGAAAATCGTCCGACGAGGCCACCGCGCGTGCGCTCTCGTCCGCCACGCACGGCCGCATGCTCCGACCCAAGACCGACGAGGACGCCCAGCGCGTCGCCGAGCAGATCGTCCGCGCGCGCGTCACGCGCCGCATCGAGGACGTCAAGCTCGTCGCCGCCGACGGCATCGACGTGCCGCTCGCGGTGCCCGGCACCGTCTACGAGGGCGACGACGTCACGCTCGCCGCCTTCGTCCCCAAGGACAAGGAGAAGGAAGCCCTCGGCATGAAGCTGACCGGCACCATCGCCGGTCAGCCGTTCGAGAAGGCCATCGCGTTCGCCTCGGCGCAGAGCGCACGCGACGTCGGCAAGCGCTGGGCAAAGGCGCGCATCGAGCAGCTCGAGCACGACGGCGACGCTCACAAGGAGGCCATCGTGAAGACGAGCCTCGATCACGGCGTGATGAGCCGGTACACGTCGTTCCTCGTCCTCGAGAGCGAGGAGGCCTACGCGCGCTTGCAGATCGCACGCAAGGCCAAGGCGCCGACCGACGGCGAGGCCCGCGTCAGCGGCAAGGACCTCGAGGGCAACGGCGACGGTCGCACCGCGAGCATCAGCCCCGACCATCTCCAGCCCGGCGATCCCGAGGTGCGCATCCCCGCGCCCGCCGACGCGCAGAGCGTGGTGGTGGTCTTCCCCTTCGGCGAGACGAAGAGCGCTTCGTGGGAGAACGACGCGCACGCTGCGCACGGTGGGCAGAGCGGCACGGGCTGGTGGGTGGCGCGGTTCCTCGTCGACGCGCACACGCCCGACGGCACCTACGAGATCGTCGTGCGCATCACGCATCACGACGGCCGCGTCGAGATCATGAAGCTGCCGTACATCGTCGACACGCAGCGTCCCAACCTCGACGTGACGGTGCGGGCGAAGCGGAACGGGTCGTTCGAGATCCGCGCCACGCAGAAGCTCACGCAGGCCGAGATCGACGCGCAGATGCCCAACGCGGTCGGGACCATCGAGGAGAAGCGCCTGCGCTACGCGAGCGTGCTGACCGATGCGAAGCGCGTCGAGGTCCGCGCGCCCGATGGGCAGCTGCTGACGCTCACGCACCTCCGCCTCGGCGAGTTCATCGGGACGTGGACGCCGATCGGGGCCGTGACTCCGCACGGGAAGCTGCGCCTGGTGGCGGTGGACCGGGCGCTGAACGAGCGGGCGATCGATGTGGAGCTGCCGTGAGACGAGCGGGCTGGAAAGCAGGGCTTTGCGCGATCGTGATGGCCGCGAGCGCAAGCACGGAAGCGGACGCGAGGGCGGACGCGAATGCGGATGCGAATGCGAATGCGAATGCGTACGCGGCGAAGCGGACGCTCACGGCGCTCGATGATGCGCGCGCGTGTCAGCCGCTCGCGCGCGGAGGGTTCGCCGTCGCTACCGGTGGCGGGCTCGCCATCGTCGCGAAGGACGGGACGTCGCGCGCGCTCACGTCGATCGACGGGCTGCCCGAGACACGCGTGCATGCCGTCGTCGAGCAAGGGAACGGCGTGTGGGTCGGCACCGAGGCCGGCGCGGCGTACGTCGCGCTCGACGGAGCAGCGCCGCGCGTGACACGGACGGCGCTGACGGCGCCCGTGCACGTCGTGTTCGTGAGCGGCAGCGGCGCGATCTACCTCGGCACGCGCGGGGCGGGCGTCTTTCGCCTCGCGGCCCCCGACGCGAAGCCCGCGCTCCTCCGCAGCAGCGTGAGCGGAACGCACGCGAGCGCCATCGCCGAGCGCGACGGCGTCGTCTACGTCGCCTACACCGACGGGCCGCTCGCGAAGGTCGAGGGCGGCATCCTGAAGGGCGTCGATCGCAGCCCGACGCACGGCCAGTCGCTCGCGGTCATCGGTAGCGAGCTCGTGCTCGGCGATCTCGAGGGGCTCTATCGTGTCGACGGCAGCGGCGTGACGTCGATCGCATCGGTCGATGCACGCGGGATCGCCGCCGCCGGCACGTCGATGCTCGTCGCCACCTACGGCGCAGGCCTCATGAGCGGCAGCACGCGCGGCGCGCTCCGGACCGACCCCGTCGTGCCGAAGCTCGCGCGTTCCGTGTCCGTGCGCGGCGACGCGCGCTGCGTTGCCACGACCGACGGCGTCTACGTGGCCGAGGGCGCAAGCGGCGCGGGCAGCGCTGCCGCGTTCCACAAGGTCCCGCTCGGCGGCCCGACCTCCAACGACGTCACCGCCGTCGCCGCCAATGCGAGCGGCACGCGCGTGGCCATCGGCACGTTCGACAGCGGCGCGTCGATCTCCGAGGGCGGCGTCCTCCGGCGCGTCCACGGCCTCGATCGCAACGAGACCGTCAGCGGCCTCGCCTGGCAGGGCGATCGGCTCTGGGTCGCCACCGCCCACGGCCTCGTGCGCGTCGATGGCGACGGCACCGCACGTCGCTTCACCTCGCACGACGGGCTGCCGAATTCCTACACCCGGGCGATCCATGTACTTTCCACGGGTCGCGTCCTCGTCGGCACCGACGCGGGCGCGGCGTTCGTCGAGGGCGAGCGCGTCACGCCTCTTCTCCCGTTCAAGAAGGACGCAGCGGTGCCCATCGCCTCCCCGATGCACGCCACCTGGGCGCTCGCGTCGGCGGCCGACGGGACGCTCTACCTCGGCACCGCGGCGGGGCTGTACTTCGGCAAGGACGGGCGCTTCGAGCGCGCGTCGCTGGCGAGCGGCGATCTCGAGGACGACTGGGTCACGGCCCTCGCCGTCGACGGACGCGACGTCTACGCGGGCACGTACTCGAAGGGCGTCACCCGGCTTCACTTCGAGGACCAGAAGCACGTCGCGACCCAGCTCGGCGGCGGCTACGTGAACACCGGCGGCCTCCTCGTCGACGGTGGGGAGCTCTACGCGGCCACGATGGAGCACTTGCTGGTGCGTTCGCCGAGCGACGCCGAATGGAGAGCGCTGCCGGCCGCCGCCCCCGGTCGCGACGTCACCGCCGTGCGTTTCGTGGGCTCGGGCTCGGGCTCGGGCTCGGGCTCGGAGGCGCGTGAAATGTGGGTCGCTAGCCGTCGCGGCATCGGGATCGGGATCGCTCCCGCGCGCTAGCGAGCACGCCTAGCGCATGATGGTCGCGAGCGAGAGCGTCGCGGTCTGCTCGGAGAAGAAGGCGAGCGTCATCACGCCGCCGAGACGCACCTTCGAGCCCGGACGAATGAGCACCTGACCGCCGCGCGTCACCGCGACGCCGTCGACCTCGGTGGTCTGCTCGGAGACGGGACGGAGGTAGAAGCCGTCCGGCTGGCGACGGAGCTCGAAGTGCCAGCGGCTGATGCGCGCGAGCTGCGACTCGTCGGGCAGCGTGAGGATGATGTCGTTGGCCCGAACGCCGTCGTGCTCGGCGAGGCGGCCGAAGGTCACGGTGTCGTCATGGGGGAGCTTGTGGACCTGGCCGGTCTCCTCGACGAGCACCGTCGAGGGGAACGAGACCGGCTCGCGCCAGGCGAACTCGAGGATCTCGACGGGGTTGGCGATGCCCTTCAGCTCGACGGACGGGAGCGCCTTGCAGCGCAGGCGCCGCGCGCTGGCCAGCTCCATGAAGGCCGCCTTCGTGACGCGGATCGACGAGGCCTCGGCCGTGGCCGTGACGCGCGCGCACAGGTTCACCGAGTCACCGGTGACCACGGCGCCGTCGGTGAGCGCGGGACCGAAGTGGATGCCGACGCGAACGAGGAGATGGTGCTCGGGCGCACGCGAGGCGTTGAACTCGACGAGCTTCAGCTGGAGGGTCGAGAGCGCCTCGATCGCCTGATCCGCCGTGGGAAAGCACATGAAGGCGCCGTCGCCCGCGGTATCGACGATGCGCCCGGAGGTCGCCGGGAGCTGCTCCTGGAGCATGTCGATGTGCCGCTGCTGGAGCGCGCGGCCCGCGCGATCCCCGAAGCGCGCGAAGTAGTTGGTGGATCCGACGACGTCGCTGAAGGCGAGCGCCAGCCGCCGCTCGAACTTGCGCGTGATCTCCTCGGAGAGATGCTCCCGCAGGCGGATCATCTCCGTCAGGGTGAGCGCGCTGAAGTCGAACGCGGTCATCGACGGTCAGATTAGCAAACCCCGCGCCTCGGCACTTTTCCTTTTGACAGGGGCGCGCCGGACGTGAAACCACGGACGCTCAGTTTCACGCGTGCCGCAGTTACCCGCGGCTCCTCGGCTGTCCGAAGAGACCGTACGCAACGCCGAAGGACCGCCCTTGCGAACCCATCACCGACCCCTGCTCAGGCGGATCCTCCCGCTTGGTTTCTTGCTGATCACGGGGTACTCGGCCACGGCTAGCGCGCAGATCCCGCCGCCGCTGCCGCCGCCGACGGTTCCGCCGGCTCCTCCTTCGTCCGATGCGCCGGTGATCGCGGCCACGACGGACGCCGATCGGCGCGTCGCCGACATGGACGCGCGTCTCCGCGCGCTCGCGGCGTCGAACGAGGACCTGCAGCGCCAGGTGGAGATCATCCGCCAGCAGGAGGCCGCCCGCGCGCAAGCGCCCGTGATCGTTGCCGAGCCCGCAGCGCCTCCGCCGGTGCCTGGCGCGGTCACGGTCCTCGGGCTACCGCTCAAGTTCAGCGGCGCGCTGACCCTTCGTTACGACTACTGGCACAACTCGGACCTCACCGACACGCTGACCAAGAACACCGTCAACAACGGCCTCCGCCAGCGCATCCGCTTCGGCGTGGAGCTCGCGGATCCGAAGACCGCGATGGTCATCGGCGGGCTCCGTCTCTCCACCGGCGAGAACCCCAACCCCACCGTTCCGTTCATCGCGCTCGGTGATTCGTTCCGTTCGAGCGCCTTCAACCTCGATCAGGCCTGGATCGCGGTCCGGCCGCTCAACGACCGCTCGCGCGTGAGCCTCATCCTCGGGCGCATGCCCAACCCGACCTGGCGTGGAACGGCCGGAACGCTGCGCACCGAGATGATCTGGGACGACGACGTCAACCCCGCGGGCGCCGCGCTCAAGGTGAAGATCCTCGATCTCCCCGATTTCCAGAACCTCGTGCTCGAGAACCTCGTCGCCTACTACCAGGTGCAGGAGACGCAGGACCTCCGCTTCGTGGGCCTCACCGGCCGCACCGGCCTCTTCATGGACCAGATCAAGCTGGCCACGCACTTCGTGACCGGCGCGCTCGCGTTCTACGACTGGGAGAACCTCAACAACGGCCTCAGCTCCCCCGGCATCGACGTCGGCGCGGTCAGCGTGCAGCCGCCCAGCAATGCCTCGCTGTTCGCCACCGGCCTCAACAACGGCAACAGCCGCTTCGCGTACGGCCCGCAGAACGCCATCGGCTTCTCCAAGGATGCGTTCCGCGTCCTCAACCCGACGCTCCAGGTCCACCTGCCGTTCAAGAGCATCAAGTGGGGAATGCCGGACGTCTACCTGCTCGGCGATTACGCCTACAACTTCACGGCGCGCTCCGATCACCGCCACGGCGCCGGCCTCACGCTCGGCACGCGAATCGGCGATTACGAGACCCAGAGCTACCTCAATCCCTTGAACGCCTGGGTCACCTATCGCCACGTGAAATCCGACGTCACGGTCGCCGCATTCGCGGACTCCGACCTCGGCGCCGGTACCGACTACAAGGGTGTCGAAGCCGGTGTCAGCTACCGCGTCATCAAGCACCTCATGCCCGCTATTTCGTATTTCGACTATTACGGATTCCCACTCATGACCAATCATGCTCAGCGATTGTTCCTCGACGTCACGGGGGAGTTCTGACCATGTCCGACCATCAATCTCGAGGGCTTCGTCTCGTGGCGTCCGCCATCCGACGCGCTCGCTACGGCCTCGTCGCCGCGGTCATCGGCTCGCTCGGTTTTGCGGCGGCGAGCTGCAAGGAAGGCGTCATCACCGAGACGCTCAACGACGAAGCGGCCCGTGATTTCTCCGGTATCGCGCTGCCAGGCGATGCGACGAAGCTGCAGCCGGTCGAGCTGCACGAGCGCTCGACATGGGGCAGTGCGCTGAGCGCAGACGCGCTCGCGTATCCCACGGCCACCGATCAGGAGCGCCTGCTCTACGACTTCGGGGATCCCGACTCTCCCCTCCACTTCTTTGCCACTCCGCATACCGATGAAGAGGGTGTCGGACCGCTCTTCAACCAGCGCATGTGCCTGGGCTGTCACAATAGCTCGGAGGAGAATCGCGACAACCTCGCGAAGCCGGGCACGGCGCCGTCCTCACCGGGCAACGTCAACACCGTCAACACGCCCGTCTCGCGCGCAGGCCGCAAGGGCAATACCGACCACGCGAAGATCACGAAGCAGTACGGCAACCCGCCGACCGCCGCCTTCACGCTCTATGGCGACTACTCGCCTTCGAGCGGCCAGTTCACGCCGATCGCCGAGCTCGGCGGCCCGCTCCAGCACGTGCAGGCGGTCGGCGAGTGCAAGATCAACGACTACCCGTCGCTGGGCATGGACCCGTTCCTCCAGGGCGGCCTCGACCCCGTCACGCGCCAGAGCACGCTCGGCCTGCGTCGGGCCAAGGGCGAGCGCGCTGCGCCGCCCTACGTCGCGCGCGGCCTCATGGAGGCGATCCACTACATGGATCTGCTCGCCAACGAGGACCTCGACGACCACATCCGCTACAGCTCCAGCCTCGAGCCGCAGCCCGATCCGCTGATCTGCCCCGGTGACTGCATCTCCGGTCGTCACAACGAGGGCCGCGCGTCCGACAGCTTCACCGGCGGCGACACCGTCATCCGCGTGAGCCGCTTCGGCATCCGCGGCGCCGGTCCGACGATGCTCCAGTTCGACGTGGGCGGCACGCAGGGCGAGATCGGGCTCACGAGCCCGTTCGCGCCGGTCGAGCAGCCGAACGCCGACAGCCCCAACATGATGTGCGACAACGTCCCGGATCCCGAGATCAGCGCGGAGACGGTGCTCCACCTCCGCGACATGATCCGCAACATCGCGCCGCCGCGGCACGCCGATGCGTTCTACGAGAACCCCCCGACGAGCCAGGACGCGCGCGACGTGCAGGCCGGCGCCATCCTGTTCGGCCTCGACCTCGCGGCCTTCCGCAGCCGCATGACGCCGGGCGCCGAGCCGGTCGGCTTCAACGATCCCGATCCCGTGAAGAAGTTCGACGCCGATCACGGCATCGCGGCCGACCGCCAGCTGGGCTGCGCGAGCTGCCACATCCCGATCATGAGGACCGGCGAGTCGCCGGCGAAGATCGGCGGCCAGCACCTCTCGAACCGCTGGGCACCGGTGTTCTGGGACGGCCTCATCCACAAGAACCCGGAGCTGCCGCAGGGCCATCGCCGGGACCTCGTCCCCGGCAACATCGACCGTGACCTCGCCGACTACGCCATCCCGCCCAGCGTGACCGGCATCGCCAGCGGCAACGAGTTCCGCACGCCGCCGCTCATGGGCCTCGGCCGCGTCGGTCCGCCGTTCTGGCACGACGCGCGCGTCTACCTGAACATCCTCGGCAACGGTAACTACCTCGGCGATCCGCCGAACCCGCCGTCGTCGACGGTGTTCACGAGCGCCGACGGCGGCGCGAACGTGCTCAAGGACATCACGAGCGTGGACCTCGCCGTCCTCGCCGCGATCGAGATCCACGATCTGCCCGCGCCGCCGGGCAACGACTACACGAAGTGCCCTCCCAACCAGGGCGCGAACGACATCTGCGGGAGGGCCAGCCCCTTCCGCGGCGAAGCCCGCAATACGATGGAGAAGTTCCGTGCTCTCACGGGCGCTCAGCAGATGCAGGTCGTGAAGTTCCTGCTTTCGCTGTAGCTTCGTCGTTCGTTTGAGATGCAACTAACTCACTACGTCGCGGCGGCGGCCGCGACGCTGATCGTGGGCGTGTTCCTGCTGGCGCTCATGGCTCGGCGTCGCCGTTATCTCCATGTCGGCGACTTCGGCGCGCTCGGCAAGGACAAGAAGCACGTCGTGGTGCTGGGCGGCGGCTTTGGCGGCGTCTACACCGCGCAGGCGCTCGAGAAGCTGCTCGGCGAGAACGAGGACGTGCAGATCTCGCTTGTCAATCGCGAGAACTACTTCGTCTTCCAGCCCATGCTCCCGGAGATCGTCTCCGGCAGCATCGGCCTCACCGACATGGTCAGCCCGCTCGCGCATCTCCTGCCGCGCACCAACGTGCACGTCCGCGAGGTGGAGAAGATCGACTTCGCGGCGAAGACGGTCACGCTCTCGCCGGGCTTCCTGCCCCGGCACAACGTTCTCCAGTACGACCACCTGGTCTTCGCGCTGGGCAACGTCACCGATTTTCGCGGGCTCCGCGGGCTGCCCGAGCACGCCCTCCCCTTCAAGAACCTCGCGGATGCGCTGAACCTCCGGAACCACCTCATCAAGGCGCTCGGCGAGGCGGCCATCGAGAAGGACGAGCGGCTCCGGCAGCAGCTCCTCACGTTCGTGGTGGCGGGCGGCGGCTTCTCGGGTGTCGAGGTGGTGGCGGAGATCAACGACTTCGTGCGCGGCTCGGCGCCCGACTATCGCGGTCGCATCGACGACAAGGAGATCCGCGTCATCCTCCTCCACAACATGGAGCGCATCCTCCCCGAGATGGACGAGAAGCTCGCCATCTTCGCACAGCGCAAGCTCGCGCAGCGCGGCGTGGAGATCCGCTTCGGCACGCGTCTGTCGGCGGCCACTGGCGAGGCGGCAATCCTCGACGGCGGCGAGCGCATCGAGACGAAGACGCTCGTATCGACGGTGCCGAGCTCACCCCATCCGCTCATCCAGTCGATCGAGACGCTGCCGAAGTCGAAGAACGGCAAGATCGTGGTCGACGAGCACCTCCAGGTGAAGGACACCGAGGATCTCTGGGCGGTCGGCGACTGCGCGGCGATCCCGCTGATCACCGGCGGCATGTGCCCGCCGACCGCGCAGCACGCGACGCGTCAGGGGCAGACCGCGGCGGAGAACATCTTCCTCGCCTTGCGCAACCAGAAGGCGCGCCGGACCTATGCGTTCAAGGGCCTCGGCATGATGGGCTCGCTCGGGCACCACTCCGCGGTGGCCCAGGTCTTCGGGCTCCAGATCTCGGGGTTCGTCGCGTGGGTCATGTGGCGCGGCATCTACCTGATGAAGCTGCCCGGCGCTGCGCGGCGGATGCGCGTGCTGCTCGCGTGGATCCTCGACTACATCATGCCGCCCGACTCGGTTCAGCTGAAGCTGACGAGCTCGGCAGGCATCACGCAGGAGCACTTCGAGCCCGGACAAGACATCTTCCGCCAGGGCGACGTGGGCGACCGCATCTACATCATCCTCTCCGGCGAGGCGGACGTGGTGCAGGACCGTGACGGGAAAGAGGTATTCTGCACGCGTCTCAAGGCGGGCGAGTTCTTCGGCGAGATGGCCATCCTCAACGGCAGCGTCCGATCGTCGACGGTGCGCTGCAAATCGCCCATGGACGCCCTCAGCCTCCCCAAGCGCGAGTTCGGGCTCCTCACCGCGAATCTGCCGGAGCTGAAGAGCAGCTTCGAGAACGTGAAGCATCAGCGCATGGAGCGGGACGAAGCGACCGACGCCGCGCCGCCCACCATCGGCCGCACGGGATGAGCGCGGAGCTCCACGTCGAGTCGTCGGGCAGCGGCGATCCGGTGGTGCTCCTCCACAGCTCGGGGCTGTCGGGGCGCCAGTGGCGACGGCTGGCGACGGCGCTCGTCGAGCGCGGCCACCTCACCGTTGCCGGAGCCCAAGCCATTCTCGTTCTCCGAGGATGTCGCGCACGTGACCGCGCTGCTCGCGGGCCTTCCCGGTGCTGCGCCGGCGCATGTGATCGGGCATTCGTACGGAGCCTTCGTGGCGTTGCTGGCCGCCCTCGCGCTGCCCTCGTCGGTGCGCTCGCTCACGCTCTTCGAGCCGGTAGCCTTCGGTG
>JAYTZB010000432.1:0-3677 GCA_043742085.1 Polyangiaceae bacterium | reverse complement strand
GCCTTTGATGCTGTGCGCATGGGGTGGCACATCGGTGGCGCGGGTGCCGACGCGTGCCGAATCACGCGACCGAAATGCAGTGACTTGTTGCTACGGACTGTCCAAAACACGATCAGGATCGCTACAACCTTTCTCGATGCGTAACCGAGTACTCACCCTCTCCGCCGCACTGGTTTTCTCCATGGTTCAGCTCGCTTGCAGTGGCGGGTCGACGAGTGACACCAGCGCGAATCCGTCGGACCCGAGCACGAACGGCGCGCCGTCCCAGGACCTCGCAAGCGCCACGGCCAATGCCGGCGCAGCGCCGGGCGCAGGCAGCACGTCGTCTCCCTCGGTGCCGGGCGTCACCGAGGTGCCCTACGACGGCAGTGGCTCGAGCAGCGGCGGCAGCACCAGTGGCGGCAGCACCAGCGGCGGCAGCACCAGCGGCGGTACGGTCGATCCGAACGCCGGCGCCGGGCCCAAGCCCACCACGGCGTGCAGCATCACGAAGGACGGCTCCGGCTTCTTCACGCGCAGCTCGAGCCAGGGCTCGTACGTCGGCTACGTTCCGTCGAGCTACGACGGCACGAAGCCGATGCGCATGATCGTCGGCCTGCACGGCTGCGGCGACACCGCGGCGAACTTCGCGCAGTGGGGGCCGAACCCCTGGGACACGCGCTCGACGCAGGACTGGATCGGCATCTCCATCGGCGGTGCGGACGGCAGGTGCTGGAACGGTTCGGACGACGCGAAGGTCCTCGCTGCCGTCGACGACATCTCGCAGTGCTTCTGGGTCCATCAGAAGAAGGTCGTGATCGCCGGCTTCTCGTCGGGCGGCGAGCTCTCGTACCGCCTCGGTCTCGGAGAGGCGTCGCGCTTCGCGGGCATCCTCATCGAAGACTCCGGCCTCTACGCCGCCAACGGCAATCCGGATGCGCTCCTCACGGCCGCCTCGTGGAAGATCAACATCGCGCACCGGGCGCACAGCTCCGATACCGTGTTCCCGCTCGGGACCGTGCAAGCCGACTGGGCCAAGACCACGGCGGCGGGCTTTCCGCTGACGACCAGCGTGGTCGCCGGTGGCCACGACGGGACGTCGAACGACTGGTCGAGCTGGCTCATCCCGCAGTCCGACGCCTGGGTCGCTCCCTGACAGTGTAAAGCCGCGAGATCACGGCGCTCGATCGCAGCGTCTTCGTGCAACCGAGGGTGCGGCAGCCGCGTAGGGAAGCGTGGCTGCACGTGCTCCGTACAAGAGCCGGTGCTAGTCACCACCCCGCGCATGCGAATCCGTCTCCTCTCCTTCTGCCTCGTTGGCGTCGGTGGCGTCGGTGCGACCTTCGCGGCCGCCGGCTGTTCGTCCTCCGACGCCGATCCCCTCGCCGGTCGTGTCCCGTCGGCCACCATCGCCGAGAGCCCGCAGCCCGCGCCCACCGACAGCGCGTCGCCGCCACGCGGCTTCGCGCCTCCGCCCGCGGCATCTGCTGACGATCCGGGACCCGCGCCCGCGGGATGCGGCTCGATCACGAAGGATCAGGACGGGTTCTTCACGCGCACCACCGCGAAGAGCGACTACGTCGGCTTCGTTCCCAAGAGCTACGCCGGCAAACCGACCACGCTCGTGGTCGGCATGCACGGCTGCGGGGACAACGCGCAGAACTTCGCGACCTGGGGCGTGAACCCCTACAAGTCACGCGACACGCAGGGTTGGATCGGCATCTCGATCGGCGGTCGCGACGGGAGCTGCTGGGACACGAGCCACGACGCCGACAAGGTCCTCGCGGCGATCGCCGACGTCTCCACCTGCTTCTACGTGCACAAGCAGAAGGTGGTCCTCGCCGGGTACTCCTCGGGCGGCATCCTCGCGTACGAGCTCGGTCTCAGCAAGGCGCCGAGCTTCGCCGGGATCATCATCGAGAACTCCGGTCTGGGCAACACGCCGCCGAGCGCCGCGAAGTGGAAGATCAACGTCGCGCACATCGCTCACAAGGACGATCAGTCGTTCCCGCTCGCCGGTGTTCACGACGACTGGGCCGCGCTCGAGGCCGCCGGCATCCCGCTCCAGAAGAGCGAGGTCGAAGGTACGCACGACGGCACGTCCGACGACTGGGCCGACTATCTCCTGCCGAAGATCGGTACGTGGAAGGCGCCCTGATTCGCCGCGGAATCGCGCGGTGTGCTCGCAGCAGCGCGTGACATCGCCGTCTTCCACGGCGGGCCTGGTTTTCCTCTTTGCCAGTTCCCGTCGTTCCCTTACACTCGCCGCCGCCATGAAGAGGATGATCGGGGTTGTGCTCGCAGTGACGCTCGGATCGGCTGCTGCGATCGGCGGCGGCGCGACGACGCTTGGTTGCAGCCGCAACAACATCGAGGCCGTCAACCTCGCGAACGAGGGTGACAAGGCCAAGGGGACGGACATCGACACCGCCATCTCGAAGTACGAGCAGGCGACGAACCTCGATCCGACCAACCACCGCATCCTCTGGAAGCTGGCGCTCGCGTACACGAAGAAGGAGGCCTGGGACAAGGTCGCCACCACGTGCGCGAAGGCGGAGAAGCTCCAGCCGAAGAACGCCCTCTACTACTTCCAGCACGGCCTCGCGATGGCCCGTCAGGCCGTCAAGGGCCCGACGAGCTGGGCCGATGCCAAGCCGCCGCTCGAGGAAGCCATCAAGCTCGACCCGAACGTCGGCGACGGCGACCACTATGGCGCGGCGCACTTCGAGCTCGCCGAGGTTCTCCTCCACATGGACGACGAGAAGGGCGCCCTCGACGAGTACACGAAGGCCATCCAGAGCAAGCCCGACACGATGGCCTTCTACGGCCCGCTCGCCGAGCTCTATCTCCGCCTCAACCTGGTGACCGAGGCTGAGACCGTTCTCACGACCGGCCTCTCCTTCGCGAAGGAAGGCGACAAGTCGCTCTTCGCCGTTCACAGCCTTCTCGGCGACATCTACGATCGCAAGAACGACACGGCGAAGGCCGTCAGCGAGTACGAGCTCGCGAAGAAGTCGTGCGGTCAGTGCAACGAGGCCGGTCAGCAGATCGCCTTCTTCAACCTCGGCGCCGCGTACGCGAGCCTCAAGCCGCCGCGCAAGAGCGAGGCGATGGCGCAGCTCCAGTCCTTTCAGAAGATGATCTGCAAGGGCGCCGCCGCGCAGCGCTACACCGACCAGTGCACTCAAGCGCAGCAGCTCGCGTCCAAGCTCGGCGGCACGCTCCAGTAGCGTGCCGGTCGACGCATACGCGATCGTACTGACAGCACAAAAGACGAGCGGACGACCACGTCCGCCCACACGGGTCAAGCCCTTCCATCACGTCAATCGACGGCGATTACGGGCTTCATCCATATCCAAGAGAACGAGCAAAGCGGACGCGCGCTCTGATAGCGTAGATCCCGCCGCTCGGCAGATTTTCGGTTCGCGATAACCGAGGGAATCCATGGACCTGCAGGATCGACTGAAGCAGCTCGAAAACGTTCGCGACTGGCAAGGGCTAGTCGAGGAGCTCGAAAAGGGAATCCAATCCCAAAGCGCCAACGAAGCGAAGGCGAGCTTCCATCTGCGCCTCGGTCAGGTTCTCGAGCAGAAATTCCTCGCGGGTGTGAAAGCGCTGAAGCACTTTCAGGACGCGTACAAGCTGAATCCAGCGCTGGGAGAGAGCCTCGAAGCGGCTCGCTCGGTGTACTGGGCGCT
>JAYTZB010000431.1:0-4688 GCA_043742085.1 Polyangiaceae bacterium | reverse complement strand
TCGGCGAGCGACACCCGGTAGTTCGGCAAGAACGCGACGCGCAGGCGCCCCTGCAGATCGACGTCGCTGTTCACCACGTCGGCGATGCTGTTGATCAGCTTGATGACCAGCTTCGCGACCTTGTAGCCCGGTGCGGCCTTCGCGCCGAAGAGCACGGTGCGCGGCGCGTCGAGCGCCTTCGCGTCGCGCTTGGCGTCGAGGTAGAGGCGCACGACGTGCAACGCGTTGAGGAGCTGCCGCTTGTACTCGTGGAGCCGCTTGATCTGGACGTCGAACATCGAGTCGGGGTCGAAGCGGAACTTCCACGTGTCGGCGGCGTACTGCGCGAAATCGGCCTTGTTCTGCCGCTTCACGGCGCCGATGCGCTCCACGAAGGACGAGTCGTCGGCGAACTTGGAGAGCTTCTCGAGCTGGTCGAGATCGGTGATCCACGCCTCCCCGATGGCCTCGGTGATGAGCGCCGACAGTCGCGGGTTGCACTGGTGCAGCCAGCGGCGCGGCGTGACGCCGTTGGTCTTGTTCGAGAACTTGGCAGGCGTCATCTCCGCGAAGTCGCGGAGCACGTCGCGCTTGAGCAGATCGGTGTGGAGCGCGGCCACGCCGTTGACGGCATGCGAGCCGACGACGGCGAGGTGCGCCATCGCCACGCGCTTCTCGGCGCCCTCCTCGATGATCGACATGCGGCGGATGCGCGCGTCGTCCCCGGGGAACCGCAGCATGATGGAGCGCACGAAGCGACGGTTGATCTCGTAGATGATCTGGAGGTGACGCGGCAGGAGGCGCTCGAACATCGCCACCGGCCAGCGCTCGAGCGCCTCGGAGAGCAGCGTGTGATTCGTGTAGCCGCAGGTCGCGACGGTGATCTCCCAGGCGCGATCCCACGGCACCTGCTCGAGGTCGACGAGCACACGCATCAGCTCCGCGATGGCGATCGCGGGGTGCGTGTCGTTGAGCTGGATGGCGTTCTTCTTCGCGAAGTCGTCGAAGTTCTTGTGGCTCTTCTTGTAGCGACGAACGATGTCCGCGATCGCGCACGCGACGAAGAAGTACTCCTGCTTCAGGCGCAGATCGCGGCCGGCCTGGTTGGAGTCGTTCGGGTAGAGGACCTTCGAGATGACCTCGCTCGAGTTCTTGTCCTCGACGGCGCGGACGTAGTCGCCGTCGTTGAAGACCTGGAGATCGAACTCGTTGCCGGCACGCGCCTGCCAGAGCCGCAGGGTGTTGACGGTGTTGTTGCGGAAGCCCGCGACCGGGGTGTCGAACGGAACGCCCAGGACCTTGTGCGTGTCGACCCAGCGCGCGGAGAGATCGCCGGCGTCGTTCTTGACCGCCTCGACGCGGCCGCCGAAGCTCACGTTGACCGAGTACTCGGGGCGCACGTACTCCCAAGGGTTTCCGAAGCGCAGCCACTCGTCGGGGCGCTCCACCTGCCAGCCGTTCTTGATCTCCTGCTCGAAGATGCCGAACTCGTAGCGGATGCCGTAGCCGTAGCCGGCGAACCCGAGCGTGGCCATCGAATCGAGGAAGCACGCGGCGAGGCGCCCGAGGCCGCCGTTGCCGAGGCCCGGCTCGGGCTCGTCCTCGAGGACGTCGGCGAGCTCGAGGCCGGAGCCCTTCAGGAGCGCCTTCGACTTGTCGTAGATGTCGAGGGCGTGGAGGTTGTTGGCGAGCGCTCGCCCGAGCAGGAACTCCGCGGACAGGTAGTAGATGCGCTTGGCGTCGCTCCTCGAGTAGGTCTCCTGCGTCTGCGCCCAGCGATACGTCAGACGATCGCGGACGGTCAGCGCAAGGGCGACGAAGCGGTCGAGGTCCGTCGAGGTCGCGGCGCCCTTCCCGAGCGAATACGAGAGGTGATCGAGGAACGCGCGGCGCAGGGTGGCATCATCCATCCCCGTCCGATCGTCCTCGATCCGGGGGTGAGCGAGAGAGCGCGGGTCCACTCCGGGGGTCGTCGCCGGGGGGCTGCTGCTCTGCGGGCCGGATCTACTCATGGCAGAGAGGGTCGGGGATCGAGGGGTGTAGTTTCAACCCCAATCGGCGGCCGCGGTACGACATGAATGTCTCAGTGCGGAGCGGACGGCCCGGCTTCGGTCGGCGACACCGCGAAGATCAGCACGAACGATCGATCGCCCACGCGGTAGAGCATCGGCTTGTCACGTGCGGCGCCCGCGGCGGCGTCGGCTTGGTAGGCGGCAAACCACGGGAGCTTCTCCCAGGTGTCGGTCTTCTTCACGTACTCGGGGACGATGAGATCGAGCTCGACGTAGCGACCCGCGGTGGTCGCGGACAGCTCGGGCCCGAAGCTGTACTGGCGGAGGCTCTCGTCGGGCACGAGATCGTTGTGCATCGCGCCGCCATACGTGACGACGGTCTTGCCGTTCTTCGCCGCGTCGTTGCGACGGTAGAGCGCGGTGGCGTCGGCCTGGGTCAGCCGCTTGATGAGCCCGAGCGACTGCGAGACGACGTCCGCCCCTGCGTCGGCGAGGCCGGCGTAGTCATCGCACGTCGGACGGAGGAGATGCGGCTGCACGCCGAGCTCCTTCGCGCGCGTGCCCAGCGCGACGTACTCGTTCGGGTTGGTCTGCGCCTGCGCCTGCTGCACGGGCTTCTGCGCGGTGGCGACCTGCGCGACCTGCCTCTGGCAACGCGGATCACCGGCCCACGCCTCGACGAGGAGATCGCTCGCCCGGCCTTCGAGCAGCGGCACCATCGAGTCGGTGAACCGCTTCGTCGCGGACACGATCTTCTCGGTGCCCTTCTGCGCGTGCGCTTCGCCGATGGCGAGGACGGCCGGCTCGTGCGCGAGGACCCAGCGGAAAGCGTCCGCGTTCGAGGCGAAGGTCACGCACGAAGGGCCGGGACGTCCGGCCGCGCACGCGGTCGTTCCCGCCGGTAACGGGACGTCGCCCGCGTCCGGGCTCGTCGTGCCCGCCGAGGCGAGCTCGCGGGACGCGTCGACCGCACTCGGCGGAAGGGCCGGCTCGCTCTGCGGTTGCGACCGCGAACAGCCGCCATTCATGGCGGGAATCGCGAGCACCACCAGTGCGCCCAACCAGCGTGCGGAGGTCATCGACATCATCCCTGCCATCGACCAGGACGATACCGGAAGGTTCCCGCGTCGTGCACGACCTGCACGATCTCGGCGTCAGGTCACTGACGACGGCGCGCGCGACAGCGCAGGAGATAGCCTTTTAACCGCGTCGCCCAAGCCCGGTCCGTCATGGCACGCAGCGTGCGAAGCGACGCGGAGCATGAACCCGCAACCTTGGATTGCTCACGCGCTGCTCCTCCTCGCCTGCTCGAGCACCGCATGTTCGAGCAGCGACGCGCCCGTGTCGTCGACGCCCGCTCCCGCGGCGACGACGCCGCCCATGGTCGACCCGCCCGCCCCCGTCGAGTGCGGCGCCGGTAGCTATCGAACCGCGCAAAACACGTGCGAGACATTCCCCGGCCTCGCCGTGCAGCGCTCGTCGGCGGTCATCGCGCCTGTCCG
Source organism: Polyangiaceae bacterium (assembly GCA_043742085.1). Taxonomy (GTDB): domain Bacteria; phylum Myxococcota_A; class Polyangia; order Polyangiales; family Polyangiaceae; genus Labilithrix. The sequence goes on along the minus strand of JAYTZB010000431.1, from coordinate 1,195 downwards.
GGATCATCATGCGACGACGGTGGTGGAGACCGCCGCCGGCCCGTATCTCTACGTGTTGGGTGGCACCGACGACTGGACCACGCTGCACAACGACGCGCAGCGCGCGCGCATCCGCGATGATGGCACGCTCGACGCCTTCGAGCCCGCCGGCACGCTGCCCGGGCCGCGCGCAGGTCACTGCCTCGTGAAGATCAAGGATCGCTACCTCCTCGCCGGCGGCATCACCGGTGGCGGCTTGAAGATGGCCGTGAGCGCGACGACGGTCCTCCTCACGATCGGCGCGGACGGCAAGGTCGCGGCCTCGGAGCCCGGGCCCGATCTGCCGAGGGCGGTCATGCACCTGACGTGCGACGTGGACGGCGAGTACGTCTACGCCCTCGGCGGACGCGGCTCCGACAGCAAGAGCACGACGATGAGCGCGCGTGCCCGCATCGGCGCCGACGGCACCCTCGGAAACTTCGAGGCGCAGACCGCGTTGAAGCCGGATCGCAGCCATCACGCTGCGTTCATCCGGGAGAAGCGGATCTACGTGGTGGGCGGCCTCACGGGCGATCCGACGAAGACCGACCTCGTCGATCACAGCGACGCGATCATGGCGACGATCGGCGACGACGGAGTGCTGGGCGCCTGGAGCGCCGCCGGCAAGCTCCCGACGTCGCTCAGCGTGAGCTCGGCGCAGCTCTACAAGGACGCGGTGTACCTGGTCGGCGGCCTCGAGGGCACCGCCACGTTCAGTGACAAGATCCGTCGTGCGAGCTTCAACGTGGACGGCACGCTGAGCGCCTTCGAAACACTGGCGGCCACGCTTCCTGCCCCGCGCGGTCACGTCCACCAGACGCCCATGTGGAAGACGTTCTTCTTCTCGGTGGGCGGCAAGGACCAGAACCAGACCTCGCTCGGCACCGTGGACATCGGCGCCTTCCAGTGAGGCCGCCCGTGAGGTGAGAGCCGCTACTCGACCGCCGCGTTCAAGCACTCCACGAGGCGCGGCGCGATCGAGACGACGTCCTCCTTCGGCAGCTTCTGGCTGCCGGGATGCGAGTCGGTGCCCATGATCGAGGCGAAGACGCCCGACGCTCGAAGCTTCGCGAGCGCGTCGCCGGGGAGCACGAGATGGCTCGCGATGGCATGGACCTTCGATGCGCCGGCGGCGAGATACGAGTTGGCGGCTTGCACGAGCGAGGAGCCGGTGCGG
>JAYTZB010000430.1:0-3484 GCA_043742085.1 Polyangiaceae bacterium | reverse complement strand
ACGTCGGCCTGCTCGAAGTTGTACGTGCTCCACTCCCACTCGGAGCGCTTGTACATCTCGCCGTACGAGATGCCCGGCGCGAACGCGACGTCGTAGACGGAGCCGACGTCCTGGAGGTACATCGCGATGCGCTCGAGGCCGTAGGTGAGCTCGCCGGACACGGGGCGACAGTCGATGCCGCCGATCTGCTGGAAGTACGTGAACTGGCTTATTTCCTGGCCGTCCAGCCATACCTGCCAGCCGAGGCCCCATGCGCCGAGCGTCGGCGACTCCCAGTCGTCCTCGAGGAAACGGACGTCGTGCTTCTCGGGATGCGTACCGATCGCGACGAGCGACTCGAGGTACATGTCCTGGATCTCGAGCGGCGACGGCTTGAGGATCACCTGGAACTGGTGGAACTGCTGCAAGCGGTTCGGGTTGTCACCGTAGCGTCCGTCGGTCGGCCGGCGTGACGGCTCCACGAACGCGACGTTCCAGGGCTCGGGCCCGATGGCGCGCAGGAACGTGGCCGGGTTGTACGTACCGGCACCGACCTCGGAGTTGTAGGGCTGCACGAGCAGGCAGCCCTTCTTCACCCAAAAGTCCTGAAGCGCGAGGATCAGCTCCTGGAAGTACATGACGGCGAAAGAGCTACCACGACGGCGCGCGCGGGGCTCAAGCCTTCGTGAGCGCGGCCATCGTGGCGCGCACGAAGTCGGTGAACGCGTCCAGCGCGGCCTCGGTCGGCACGCACACTGCGAACAGACGGGTGAGCTCGGTGCTCAGTCGCGTCGCATCGAACGCGACCGCGTACGCGTGCCGAAAGAAGTGGCGGAAGGCCAGCAGCGCCGCCAGCTCGACCCCGAGCGCGGGGTCGATGACGCGAGGCCGGGTCCCCGGCACCTCGGCGCTCATCTGCGAGAGCAGCGCGCGATGCCATCGATCACCCGTCGGTACCGTTCCGTCGACCTCGCGCGCCACGCGCTCGAAGATGGTCTCGACGCCCGTATACCAGGCGTGGAGCGCGACACCCGCGAGCGCCAGCGCTCCCGGATCCGTCGGCGTCTTCGCGAGGCGTCGCTCCGCTTCCCGCGCATCTTCGATGCGCTGCGCGAGAGCGTGCCGATCGGCGTCGACCTCGGCGAGGAGACGCGCGAGCGCCGCAGCCGATGACGTCGCCTCAGGGGACATCCAGGCCCTCCTTGAGGATGCGTTCCTGGAACGACGGAGGCAACGTGTCGAGCACGAGGACGTCGACCTCGCGGCCGGTGGCATCACCGATGCGCTCGGCGACGGCGTGCGCGCCCTCTGCATCGATCGCTTCCAGAACGACGTCGATGTCGGAGCGCACGCCGAAGCCGCCCCACGCGAGCGTCCCGATCAGCCAAGCCCGCTGAAATCCGAGCTCGCCGCGTAGCGCCGGGAGAAGCGTGAGCACCTCGCGGCGACACCGCGCTTCATCGTCCGCATCTTCGACGCGCCGCGCCGCAGCACGGCGCAGCAACGTCGCGGCGAGCTCTGCGGGCGTGACCGACATCGACCGAAGCGTAGCGCCTCCGTCGATGTCGGGCGACCTCACTTCTGCGCGCCTTCGCGGCGACTAGGTCACTTCTTCGCGGGAGCGGCCTTCGCCTTCGCGGCCGAGGATGCGGCCTTCGCGGCGGGCTTCGCGGGAACCGCCGATGCGACGGCGACCGGCGCGGGCGGCGCGGGCGGGAGCGCGCCGAGCGCGATGGTCTTGTCGGAGCCGAAGAGACCGAAGTCGTGCGCCTTGAGCGACACCGACGTGACGCCCGCCGGGATCTCGTAGATCTCGGTGAACTCCTTCGTCATCGAGGGCTGGAGCTTGTCGAGGAACACGCCGTTCGTGTCCTTGGGGCGGAACGACGACGCCGTCTCGATGGTGCCGAACTCGCGGCCCGTCGTGTCGACGAGCTTGGGGACGTCGCCCATGACGCCCTCCTTCTTGCTCTTGTTCGCGATCTTGAAGTGGACCTGGATGAACGAGCCGGTGGTGACGGCGTCCTTCTCGTAGGACTCGTTCGCCTTCATCGTGGTGCCGCGGTTGACGATGTCGAGGACGGTCCACTCGGAGTCGCCGATGGTCGTCGCCGTGCCGAGCTTGCCGGCCGTCGTGGTCGTGGTCGCGGCCTTGTCGTCCGCGGCGCCGTCCTTCTTCGGAGACGAGCTGCCGACCGCGAGGAGCGCGAACACGGGGAGGACGGCGAGGTGAAACCAGGTCTTGCGGTTCATGATGGGATCCTTGTGAAGTGATGGCGCGGTCGCAGAGCGACCTGGGCGAAGGCGAAGGAGACGAAGAGAAGGACGAGATCACGCGGGTCGAAGGTCCCGGTGGCGAGGCCGAGCCCTTGCGCGACCTCGTGGCCGAGCACGACCAGCACGCCGAGCGCGACGATCGCGATTGGCGCGTCGGCGAGCAGCGCGCCGAGCGCGAAGGCGTAGGCAACGTCCGAGGCCGAGCCTCTGAACCACGCCGGCAGGTGCACGTGAGCGTAGACGGCATGGCGAAGGGCCCGCGCCAGCTGCGCGAGCACGTGGAGGCCTGAGCGATCGAGCCAGCCGAAGACCGCGGGGTCGGTCGGACGTGCGAGATAGAGGAGGCCGCCGACGAGGAGCGCCAGAACGCCGGTCGCTCGCGCGAGCCGGAATCGCGACGCGACTCGTGCCATGCCCCCGTCTACGGCAACGCGGTCGCCGTCCTTCCCTTTCTTCGGGTTGTCCGTACCCTTCACGCCGTGAGCGCGGGGGTTTGCATCGGTTGCGCGGAGCTCGTCGAGGGCTCCTCGCGGGGCGGTTGCCCACGATGCGGAAAGCGGATCGGCCGCGGTCGCACCGAGATCCTCGCGTGGGAGAGCGCGCGGCAGGAGGCGCGCATCGCGGCCTGGAAGCGCGACGGCGTGATCGACGCGGAGGTCGCGAATCGACTCCGCGCGCGCGTGGCGCTGGACGCGGATGCGAGGGCGGACGAGAAAGCGGACCAGAAAGAGAAGGAGAAGGCGAGCGCGGTCGAGCGCGGCGCGGACGTCGTCGTCGGCGGCGCCGGGAATCTCTACGCGGAGATGGCCGCGCGCTGGAAGCGCCTCGCGGAGAACGTCGAACGCGACGCGCCGAAGGAAGCGCACGACGCGCACGAAGAGGCGAGCCTCCAGCACGACGACCGCACGCTCGAGGCGGGGAGGGCCATCTTCGCGCGTGACGGACGCGGAGCCGTCGTGGGCGCGGGCCTCGAGGCGCTCGCCGCGCTCGACGACGAGCCCGCGCACGGCGAGTCGAACGCCGAAGCGCATGCGCTGAAGGAAGCGAGCAAGCCGTTCGGCGCGCTGCAGGTCTTCTGGTTCATCGGCACGCTGCTCGTGCTGGCTGGCTCGGTGATGGGCGTGCGCGAGGCCTGGCGCACGCTGGAGGGCGTGTGGCGCCCGGTGGTGATCGCCGGCGCGTTCTTCGCGTACCACGTGCTCTTCGTGGGCCTCGCACGGCTGCTCGT
>JAYTZB010000429.1:0-3638 GCA_043742085.1 Polyangiaceae bacterium | reverse complement strand
AGCAACGGCTGCGAGATCGTCAAGGCCCCGAAGTGCACGAAGGTGAAGACCAGCACCACCGGCTGCAACAGCAACGAGGCTTGCACCTACGACACGTCCTGCTCGCCGGTCTGCAAGGCCTTCGCGGTCTGCCAGACGAGCTGCAGCGCCGACGAGGTCTGCCAGCCCAAGGCGGGCACCGGAACCGGAACCGGCACAGGAACCGGCACCGGCACGGTCGGCGAGTGCGTGAAGACGGCGAGCTTCGACGCAGGGCCGATCGCCTTCAGCGGCACGACCACCTCGATCACCATGTTCCCGCCCTACCAGTTCGAGTCGACCGGCCAGGGCGCGCCCTTCCTCGGCGGCGCCGAGCTCAAGGTGCAGGCCTCCGGCGCGACCGATGCCGGCTTCGACAAGTTCGACGAGACCTTCACGGCGACGACGTTCCTCCAGACGAAGCCCTCGCTCGCGAAGATCCCGAAGTCGGACATCTTCGGCTCCGGCGCGCTTCCCATCGCGTGGGTCCCCGCCAACGACACGATCATCATCAGCCTCAGCGGCGCCGGCGGCACCGCGACGTGCAAGGTGCAGGACTCGCTCGGCAAGTTCGACGTTCCGCGCTCGGTGGTAAAGGCCGCTCTCGTCGACGACACGCTCTCGACGGGCACCGGCACCGGCACCGGCAGCTCGTCGCTCTCCATCTCGGTCGCGCGCCAGAAGCGCGACGTGAAGAAGGACAAGCACGCGAAGGGCACCCTGCAGCTCGCGAGCGTGAAGCCGGACGGCTGGCTCGAGCTCGTCACGCTCTCCACCGAGAGCGCGTCGTTCCAGGGCTGCGCGGCGTCCGAGCAGATCTGCGGCGACACGTGCACGGACACCTCGTACGACCAGCTCAACTGCGGCGCGTGCGGTAACGCGTGTCCCGGCAGTCAATCTTGCTACTCCGGCAAGTGCAGCGGCAGCAGCAGCAGCTCGGGCAGCACCGGCACGTGCAGCACCTGCCGTAGCAACGCGGTCAGCAACCAGTGCTCGTCGTACTACTCGACATGCAACGCGAGCAACGACTGCTACTACCTCGCGCAGTGCGCGGACGCGTGCACCACCTCGAGCTGCGTCTCGAGCTGCCAGAGCTCGTATCCCGCCGGCGTCTCGGCCTACGCGGGCCTCAAGAGCTGCCTGACCTCGTACTGCAGCGGCAGCTGCGGCTTCTGATTCGGCCTCATCGCTGAGCCGTTCAGCCGGTACGCAGCGCCTCGATGGCGCGTGCCACCTCCACGACGCCGGGCACACGCGGGACCTCCGCATGTCGCCCGGCGTAGTGCTGGTAAGGGTCGATGAGCGCCGTGCGAATGCCCGCGGCGCGAGCGCCCAGGACATCGGTCGCGAACATGTCGCCGAGATGAAGCGCGCGCGATGCCGGGACCCCGAAGCGTTCGAGCGCGATCTGGAAGATACGCGGATCGGGCTTCTCCACGCCGACCCGGCCGCTGTCGACCACGAGATCGAAGTGCCGTAGCACGTCGAGATCGGTGAAGAGGCGATCGAGCATCCCCTCCGAGTTCGAGATGATCGCCACCTTCACGCCGCGCGCGCGCATGGCATCGAGCGCGGCGCCGAGGCCCTCGGGGACCTTGCACCACAGGTTGGTCTTCTCGTGGATCGGCCACGCGGCATCGAGCAGCTCGGGGACCTTCGACGCGTCGAGGCCCGCCCGCAGCGCGATGGTGCCGACCATTCGCCCCCAACCGATGGCGCCGGGACGCTCGCGATACTTCCAGGGCACGTCGAGGAGGTCGCCCGTCTCGGCGAGCGCCTTCGCTTCGCCCTCCGTGCGCACGAGCTCGTCGGCGAGCACATCGTGGCCCGCGCCGCGCACGAGCGCTGCGAGGCGCGCATGATCGAGGAAGATGACGGTGTTGCCGGCATCGAGGCAGAGGAGATCCACGTCGCGAACGAGGTGATGGGCCACCGGCTCCGCTTCTTCCATCGGCACCGAGGGTACACTCGATCGATGAAGAGCGAGCTCGCGGCCACCACGAAGCTCCTGAAGGCGGTGACGAGCCTGCGCTTCGCGAACCGCCGGACCTTCGCCATCGAGGCCGAGGTCGAGGTCGACTGGCTCGCCAGATCGAAGCTGCCGCCCACCGCGCGCCGACAGCTCGTCGCGTTCCTCGGCTCGGCGGTCGAGACACCCGCAGCGCAAAACGTCGAGTGGTTCGACGTCTTCGATCAGGACAACGTCGTGCAGTTTCAGATCTGGCTCGGTGCGGGCAGCGCCGACAAGACCGGGGTCCTGTTCAAGGCCGCCACCACCGTCTCGGTCGCGATCGTCGAAGGCGGGTCGTTCGCCGGCACCGGGAGCGGCCTCGACCAGGCGACCGGCGAGCGCCTGGCCGCCCTCCTTCGAACCGCCAAGAAGATCGCCGCGAAATTGCACCCCGGCTCGCGGCTGGCGGAGGTCGGCTTCTGACCGGTCCGACCCACGCCGCGAAGACTCACGCGCGACTGGCATTTTAGAGCAAACGCTCTACTGTCCCGCCCATGCGAAAGGTCGAGGGATCGGGCCTGTTGTTGGCGTTCGCGGCCATCGTGGCCGTGGCGTGCGGCTCGAGCGCGAAGCGGGGCTTCGACGACACGAGCGGGAGCGACGCGGGCCTCGGCGGCGACGGCCTCGGCGGCCCGGGCCTCGCGCCGATCCAGGCGTGCGTCGACGGCCGCATCTGCGTCGGCCAGGAAATCTTCAAGTGCGCGGCCGACGGCAGCCCCTCGGCCGAGAAGCTCGGTGACTGCTTCGGCGCCGATCAGGCCTGCATCGGCGGCGCGTGCAAATCCGGGTGCGAGGCGGTGGCGTCGCTCGGCTCGAACGTCGGCTGCGAGTTCTGGGCGGTCGACCTCGATCAGGAATACGACTTCACGAACAACGCTGCCGGCGCGCCGTGGGGCGTCGTCATCGCCAATCCCGGTGGCCAGCCCGCCGACGTGGTCATCGAGCAGAACGATGCTCCTCCGGGACAGCCCGCACAGATCGCACCGGTGCAGCATCTCCTCATCGCGAGCGGTCAGGTCGAGACCGTCACGATGCCGACCCGCGAGGTCGATGGCAGCTTGATGGGCAAGAACGAGGGCGCCGGCACGGTGCTCTCGTCGCGCGCCTTCCGCATCACGTCGAATGCGCCGGTCGTCGTCTACCAGCTCAACGCGCTCGCACAGACGTTCTCGAACGACGGCTCGCTGCTCATCCCGACCAACGGCCTCGGCAAGGTCCATCGCGTTCTCTCCTATCCGACCGGCAACCCCATCTCGGTGCTCGGCTTGCCAGCCAGTCGCGCGTACATCACCGTGGTCGGCGTCAGCGCGAGCACGAACGTCACCATCCGGACCTCGACGCCCACCCTCGCCGCTCCCGGTTACCCGGCGCTGGCGAAGGATGGCGAGGTCACGGTCAAGCTCGGGCCTTTCGACGTCTTCAACCTCGAGTCCGACGGACTGCCCGGAGACTTCTCCGGCTCGACGGTCATCGCCGACCAGCCGGTCGTCGTGTTCACGGGCACCGAGCTGTCGGGCGCGCCGAACATGACGAAGGACATCCCGACGCCTCCCGGTGGTGCGGGCGGGACGTGCTGCCTCGATCATCTCGAAGAGCAGCTCTTCCCGGT